>JAIRKX010000015.1 GCA_031259805.1 Prevotellaceae bacterium
GACGAATGCACCGAAAAATTAGGTATGGCGGACTTTACCGTGCGCGGACTGATGAAAAAGTATCGCGTCGAAATCGTCTGTACAACCGACGACCCGGTCGACTCGCTTGTACATCACTGGACACTGCGCGACGAAGGATTTGAAATAAAAGTCTTGCCTACATGGCGCCCCGACAAAGCGATGGCTGTAGAGAACCCTGACACTTTCCGCACCTATGTCGAACGCCTATCGGACGTCTCAGGCATCCACATCAGCCGTTACGACGACATGCTCGCCGCCCTGCATCGACGCCACGACTACTTCGCCGAAGCCGGATGCATGCTGAGCGACCACGGCATAGAACAGTTCTATGCCGACAACTATAACCACGCCGAAATCGCAGTCATCTTCAACACCGTCTATGGCGGAAAAACGCTGACCTTCGCCGACATCTTCAAATTTAAATCCGCCATGCTCCATGAACTGGCGCTGATGGACTGGGAAAAAGGATGGACGCAACAGTTCCACTACGGCGCTATTCGTAACAACAACACCCGCTTGTTCAAGACCCTCGGCCCCGACACCGGCTTCGACTCTATCGGCGACTTCACCGTAGCCCGTACTATGTCCAAATTCCTCAATCGCCTCGATGCCCGAGACCATCTGGCCAAAACCATCATCTATAACCTCAACCCGCGTGACAACGAACTCGTCGCAACCATGATGGGAAACTTTCAGGACGGCAGCATTGCCGGCAAAATGCAATTCGGATCGGGATGGTGGTTTCTCGACCAGAAAATAGGCATGACCAACCACCTTAATACCCTCTCAATGCTCGGCCTGCTGAGTCGTTTTGTCGGGATGCTCACCGACTCACGCAGTTTCCTGTCCTACCCGCGCCACGAGTACTTTCGTCGAATCCTCTGCAACCTCATCGGCACAGACATCGAAAACGGTGAACTCCCCGCCTCCGAAATGCCATTCATCGAACAAATGATTAAAAACATCTGCTACTACAATGCCAAAAACTTATTTAATTTCTAAGATTATAAATCAAATACTAAAAACAAATAGCTAGAACATGGACAAAATGATCAACTACCGCTGGGTGATTTGCGCGATGCTCTTCTTCGCTACCACCATTAACTACCTCGACCGACAAGTACTCTCACTGACGTGGGATGAATTCATCAAGCCCGAATTTCATTGGAATGAAGAGCACTATGGGAACATCACCTCCATCTTTTCCATTGTCTACGCGATATGCATGCTCTTTGCCGGGCGCTTTGTCGAGTGGATGGGTACGAAAAAAGGCTTCCTGTGGGCTATCGGCGTATGGAGCGTCGGCGCTTGCATGCACGCCGCTTGTGGATTAGTTACCGAATGGAGCGTTGGCCTGCACAGCGCCGCCGAACTGACCCGCGCCACCGGTGACGTGGCAGTCATGGTGAGCACCATTAGCATGTACTGTTTCCTTGTCGCCCGGTGCGTCTTAGCGCTTGGCGAGGCCGGCAACTTCCCCGCGGCCATCAAAGCCACTGCCGAATACTTTCCCAAGAAAGACCGCGCCTACGCCACCTCTATTTTCAATGCCGGAGCTTCCATCGGCGCGCTTTTCGCCCCTCTGTCCATTCCGTTGCTCGCAAAATACTTCGGATGGGAAATGGCGTTTATCATCATCGGACTCCTCGGTTTCATCTGGATGGGCTTTTGGGTATTCCTGTACGACAAACCGGCCAAAAGCAAATATGTCAGTCCGCTCGAACTCGAATACATTGAGCAGGACAAATACGAACAACCCGCCGGCGCATCGACAAAAGAGCAGGACGAAGGAAAAATACCATTCCTGAAATGCTTTACATACAAACAAACATGGGCATTTGCAGCAGGTAAATTCATGACCGACGGCGTCTGGTGGTTTTTCCTCTTCTGGACGCCATCCTACTTGAGCATGCAATTCGACATCAAAATGTCCGACGGACTGGGAATGGCGCTTATCTTCACCCTCTACGCCATTGTAACCGTCCTCTCCATCTTCGGCGGCAAACTACCTACCATATTCATTACCCGTAGCGGACAAAACCCCTATGCGGCGCGCATGAAAGCCATGTTGATATTTGCCTTTTTCCCTCTGCTCGTATTATTGGCGCAGCCGCTTGGCATGTCCTTCCCCGAACTCGGGAAAAATGCCGCATGGATTCCCGTACTGCTCATCTCGATGGGATGCGCCGCACATCAGGCATGGAGCGCCAACCTCTTTTCCACCGTCGGCGACATGTTCCCTAAAGGAGCTATTGCCACCGTTACCGGCATTGGCGGCATGGCCGGAGGCATCGGATCGATGATCCTGCAGAAAAGCGCCGGAAACCTCTTCGTCTATGCCGGCGACACCAACCTGCAATTCTTAGGATTTGAAGGCAAACCCGCCGGATATTTCGTCATCTTCTGCATCTGTGCCGTCGCCTACCTCATCGGTTGGGCGATAATGAAAACATTAGTGCCAAAGTACAAACTGATCAGTTGTTGATTTGACCTGTCAACAAATAGCAAATCAACAATAAAACGATGAAAAGGTATCCTGCTACAGCCAATCATCCGGCAAAATTCACGTGGAATCCGACATCGTTCGTAGAATTCGATAACAACTAAACAAATCAACAATGAAAAAGATTCTCCTCTCCTTCCTCACCCTTACTCTACTGGCCTCTTGCAACGGCCGGCAAGTGAAGATTACTGTAACCAATCCGACAGGCATCGCACGCCTGAATGAAACGGTAGAAATTCCTTACGACGCCCTTCGGCAATCGGTAGGCGAACCGCCTTACGTTGCCACCGACGGCGAGGGCAACGAAATCCCCTCGCAATTGATTTACGAAGGGATGGCGACGCCACAAAAACTCCTCTTTCAGGCCACCGTGCAACCTGACACTTCGGTCGTCTATTACGTAAGCAAAGGAACTCCGGCGGAGTATGTGAACAACACGCATGGCCGTTTTGCCCCCGAACGCTACGACGATTACATTTGGGAAAACGACCGTATCGCTTTTCGCATTTACGGCGCGGCGTTAATCGAAAAGGACGGCCCGAGCAACGGCATTGACGCCATTGTCAAACGCACGTCGGCTATGGTGCTCGATAAAATGTACCACGATTATTTCGAGAAAAAGCTATCCTACCATGTCGACCACGGTGAAGGGGTCGACTGCTATAATGTAAAACGCTCGTTAGGCGCGGGGGCGATGGCGCCTTACGTAGACGGCGCGCTCTGGCTGGGGCAAAACTACATAGCCTATAAAACACTGGACAATGGCCCTATTCGCACCTCGTTCAGCCTGACCTACGACACCCTCGTAGTGAACGGCCTGCCGACGCTCGAAACACGTCTCTTTTCGCTTGATGCTGGTTCGCAGTTCAACAAAATAACTACTGTATTTGAAAACTACCCCGACGGGTGGCCGGTAGCTGCCGGCATCGTATTAAAAAAAGATGGCCTGCCGGCCGAAGCGCAAAACGTCGACCCCAATCATGAGCCGGTGTTAGCACCCGAAAAAGGCTATGTAGCTTACTCTGAACAGGGCGATAAAGCAAAACCGCAATACGACAACGGCATTGTCTACACCGCCGCGGTATTCCCCTTCCCGCTGCCGGAAGCGAAAGTAGCCGAACGCCACGTACTGGCCATCACCGGCTACACTCCCGGCGGCGTTACCTATTATGCCGGCGCTGGATGGAGCAAATGGGGATTCGATACACCCGAAAGTTGGCACAATTACGTAAATATTTTTGCACAAAAAGTACAACATCCGCTACTCGTTAAAATAGAATAATCGCACTACATACAAAACGCCATAAAAAAATACAAAAAGATGAATTTTCTATGTGGCTTTCAGAAAAATATTGTATCTTTGCAGCGCCTTTTACAGGATGATTAACATAATGGGTTGGTTTATTAATGTAATTTTACATAAAAATGAATATCTTTAAAAAGCTATTACTACTTTCGTTTTGTTGTATCGGTGCGGGTTCTCATCTGCTGGCGCAAGAGCAAATTTCATTTACATGGGCGGCGGGAACAGTTCCCAAAACCTTTCTTTTACGGGCTACGGCGGGAAAAATCTTTACCGTTAATTGGGGCGACAGTAATAGCAGTACGGAAACAGGTTTAGGAGGATCGGTGAACACCCTTACACATTCGTATATGTCGACGGGAAACTACACCGTAGTAATTACGGGCGATCCGGATTGTTTGTATACTTACCTCGAGGTAAAAAACGCGCAGGTAATCGTATTAGATGTGAGCAATGCCCCGTCATTGACAGACATCCTGTGTTATAATAATGCATTAACAAATTTGAATTTAAATGCAAATGGAGCATTAAAACTGCTCCATTGCTATAATAATGCATTAACGAATTTGGATGTAACAAACAATTCGAATTTGGAGTTTTTGGATTGTCGCAACAATCAATTAACCACTTTGGATGTAACGCAGAATACCGAATTATTACAATTGAGTTGTGACCAGAATCAGCTAACCACGTTGGATGTGTCTCAGAATCTAAAGTTGGCCTATTTGCTCTGCTACAGTAATAATTTATCCATACTGGATATAAGCAACAATGTCCAACTGAACTATCTAATGTGTAGCGATAATCAATTATCCACTCTGGATATAACCGCTAACCCTTCATTGACGACCATCTATTGTGACAACAATAAACTTTCCCTATCGCATTTGTACGCCATTTCTTCGCTCAAACCATACCAGTATTTAGGCAAACAATACCTTGATGTGGTGCAGGCCTATGAAAATGTAGAAGTCGACTTAACGGACGCGCCTACCATAGGCGGAACGCCTACCGTGTTTGCAGTGACGAAAGGAGGTCTTCCCGCGCCGGCCGGAGACTATACTATAAATACGGTAACCGGTAAAATCGCCTTTCATACAATGGGTACGTATACCGTCAAAAAAACGAATACCGCAATCAAATCGCATACGACTCATCCGGCAGAGGTCTATCGTACCTATGTGGTCGCTGGTACGCAGTCGATTATATTTACATGGAAAGGCGCTACGGGCAAATCGTTCGCCATTCGGGCGCCGGCAGGCAAACCTTTTACGGTGGACTGGGGCGATGCCGGAGCGCTGAGCAGTTATACCGGCAGCGGAGCTACCGACGTAACGCCCACACATACCTATGCCACTACAAACGATTACACCGTTACCGTCAACGGTGGTGATTCGACGTGCCGCTTTACGCTTCTAAACCTGAACAACAGACAGGTTAGTAGCCTGTCTGTGATCGAAGGCACAGATTTAACGGAACTTCACTGCAGGAACAACACCTTGTCGGCATTAAACCTTACCTATAATACAGCGCTGGAGTATTTGGATTGCCACACCAATTTGCTAACCACTTTTAATGTATCGCACAATACAGCTTTAAAACATATAGATTGCAGTAACAATCCCCTGTATAGCATAGATGTGTCGGCCAATACTCAACTGACCAACTTGCAATGTACAAACAATTCTTTGAGCAGTTTGGACCTGTCTGCGAATATTCTGTTAGCCACCTTAAATTGCAGCGCGAATGCGTTAACCGTGCTGGATGTATCGCAGAATATCCAATTAACCTCGCTGGAAAGCAATGACAACCAATTGTCGAGTTTAGATATAAGCAATAATACATCGCTCAAATCGTTGAATTGCGCCTATAACCGGCTGCCGGAGTTGGACATTACGGCCAATCCGTTGCAGCACGTATTTTGCCACAGTAATTCGATACCGTTAGGTAATTTATATGATATTGCAACTGCCATAGGCAATCAAAATGAAACGCAGTTAGGGATGCAGCAACTTGATACGGTAAACCTTTCCAAAGGCATAGGTGTTACGGTCGATGCCGTGCTAAACGGCGTAAATACCAACTTTACCGTTACGATGGCCGGCGTAGGGCCGGTGTCCGACGGCGTGGAATATACGGTTAACTACGTAACGCAAAAACTCACGTTTAATGTGCCCGGCACCTATACGGTAAAAATGACGAACGCCGCGATTGTCGACAATCCGACCCCTGTGCAGGCATCGGTATACCGTACCTATGACGTAGCCGACTCGCAAACCATCACCTTCGACTGGACGGGAGGCCCCGCCAAATCTTTCACCATCAACGCTACGAGCGGCCAAACATTTACTGTTGATTGGGGCGATGCGACCGTTGATACCATGACCGGCGCTGGTAGCACTGATATTATGTCGACGCACACATACGCCAATAACAACCCGTATACCGTAACCGTTGTAACCGGAAGCGCTTGCTCATTGACCCTGTTAGATGTCAGCAATCAGCAAGTAACCGCAATCAATATTACCGATGCGCCGGCGTTAACGTGGTTGGAATGCCAGAACAATCAACTGACCACTTTAAATGTGTCACAAAATCCATGGTTAAACATGTTGAATTGCGATCAGAATCCGTTGACCGGCCTGGATGTGACGGCCAATCTCGCCTTAACGACTCTCCACTGTTCGCAGACCGGATTAACCGCCCTAGATGTAACCTTGAACTCGCAACTCACCGATTTACATTGCAGTTCCAATGCATTAACCACTTTAGACGTATCGTTAAATACCCGGCTGAGAACCCTTAATTGTAAAGCAAATCTCCTGACTGGCCTGACACTTGCCAACAATACCCAATTGATATGGTTCTATTGCGACGACAACCGCTTAACAGTTTTAAACATCAATACAAATACGGCACTGGAAGTGCTAACCTGCGAGAACAATAACTTAATCGCCCTAAATATCGACTATAACTTACAATTGACTACCTTGTATTGCTCCGGCAATAGTCTGACCGCTTTAAATACCGCAAACAATGTGTTGTTAGTAGTTTTGCACTGCGACAATAATGTTATCCCTGCCTTAAACATCACTAACAATTCGGTATTGTCAGTCCTCCATTGCCACAATAACGCTATTCCGTTAGCCAATTTATACACGCTGTCGAATGCAATTAGCAATACAAACACCAAATGGTTGGGTACGCAACGGCTGGATACGGTAACGATATCGACCGGAGTGGCGACGCCTGTTGATGCGGTATTGGGCAGTGTCAATACGGTATTCACGGTCAATAACGGAACGGCTGTCGAAGGCGTCGATTATACGATTAATTATACGACCCAAACCATTATGTTTAACTTTCCGGGAATGTATACGGTGAAGATGACCAACACCGCTATTATTTCCAATACGTCTTATCCGGCTGAAGTATGGCGTACTTACAATGTTATCGGATTGTCGTCGATTACCTTTGTATGGCAGGGCGGCACCGGCAAGTCGTTTAAAATTACCGCGCCGGTCGGCGAACAGTTTACGGTCGATTGGGGCGACGGAAACGTCGACACACTTACCGGCAACGGCCTCGGGATGGCCTCCGCCCTAACGCCTACGCATAATTATGCCAATACGAGTAACAATACGGTAACTGTAACTGCCAATAGCTCGACCTGTCAATTTGCCTACCTGAGTCTCGCTGGCAAGCAGGTACTCTCCCTCAATGTAACCAATAATATCGGATTATCCCAATTGGATTGCAGTATGAACCCTGCGCTGGGCACGCTGGATGTTACGCGCAATGTCGACCTCGCTATTCTTGATTGCATAGCCACCTCATTAACCTCGCTGAACCTAACGAACAATTTGAAACTGGTACGCCTGAACTGCAGTAAAAATGCGTTGACGGCACTCGATGTATCGAACAATCCACAATTGTACTATTTAAATTGCGAAGAAAACACAACCCTGCTTACGCTGAATGTCAGCACCAATATGCAACTCCGGGAATTAAGTTGTGGAAATACCTCGCTGACGACGCTGAATGTAACGGCTAATTCGCAGTTGCAGAAACTGGATTGTAAAGATAATTTCCTGACGGCTTTAGACCTGTCGGGCAACGCTCAACTCACCACCGTGAATGTGAATAATAATCACCTGCCCGCATTGAATATCACCGGCAATCCGGCGGTAACCAACGTAGCATGCCACAACAATCATATTCCCTTAGCCAATCTATATGCGTTGTCGAACGCGGTTACTATGCAAAACAACAAAAATCTGGGTACGCAACGGCTGGATACGATTACTGTCGTGCAGGGCGTGGCCAATTCGGTCGATGCCGTATTGGGCGGCGTAAACACCGTCTTCGCAGTGAATGGCGGCGCAGCTACCGACGGGGTCGAATACACCGTGAATTACGCGACTCAAACGATTACATTTAATGCCAATGGCGTGTTTACAGTCAAAATGACTAACACCGCAATTATTTCCAATACGTCTTATCCGTCCGAAGTATGGCGTACATACCGCGTCGGATCGTACGACATAGCCCACGCTACGATTGCGCCGATACCGTCGCAAACCTATACAGGATATGCCATTCAACCGCTTCCGGTAGTAGCGATGGGAATTAACACCTTAGTGAAGGATACGGACTATACGGTAAGCTATTCGGGCAACATCGACGTAGGTTCGGCGACAGTTACCATAACGGGTACCGGCAGTTATTACGGAACGAATCAAATCGTCTTTACTATTGCGCCGATGACCGTTACGGTAGCCGAATTGAGTGTGCAGACAAAGGTATATGACGGCACTACCGGCGCTGTCCTCCTGTTCGACATGGCGGCCTTCAAAAGCAAGCTAAGCCCAGCCGACACAACGACGATTATCATTAACGCGCCTACAACCGGTACATTTGCCCAAGCAAACGAAGGAATCAATATCCCGGTAACCGCTGCCGGAAATGTAACCCTGAGCGGCGCTAAAGCAGGTAATTATATTATTATCCAGCAAACCGGATTAACCGGCACGATCGTCAACAACAACACCGACGCCACGATCACCGTAACCAACGCGACCTATAGCCCTGTCGACGACATCTACCTTATCGAATGCGAAAAGACGACGGCAATCGTGCAGGTAAACACTGTGAATCCCGCGGCGCTGCTCATATACAACGGTGCGGTTATACCGGGCAAGCAATTCAATACCGACGCCTCTACACCCGGCTCATGGACGGAAACCTTCACCGTCTCTACGCCAGATAGCAGCATACAACAAACCTATACAATAACCCTCGTCAAATGGTTTGACATTGATTTGACCGACGACGCCTGCATTATCAAGGAAAAATGGAACAATACACTATTAGTAAATAACAATCCGGCATCCAACGGGAACTACCGTTTCACCACATACGCATGGTTTAAGAACAACATATTGATCGGCAACGATCAGTCCTATTCGGCAGGCAACGCCTCGACCGACCGGTTAGACCCGAACGCATACTATTATGTAATGATGGACACGCGCGACGGGCAGTCATTACGCACTTGTCCGTTCCATCCGTTGATGATGCCGCTTTCGGCCCCGGCCCCGCAACTGGCGATTTCCGTCTATCCCAATCCGGCACCGGCAGGGCAGATAGTGCAGGTAACTACAAACATTCCTTCAGATCAGTTGACCAACGCCACCATCGACGTATACGGTATAACCGGCCGCCATATGAGTTCTCAACGAATGAGCAGCGCCGTAACGTTTGTGAACATGCCCACGGAAACAGGCATATATATACTAAAAGTTAGAACGGCGACAACCGAAACGACAACAACCATAATAGTCAATTAACAGGGATCAATGCAGGAGGATATAAAAATGAAGACGTGGAAATATTTGTTGTGGATAGCGGGACTGCTGACCAGCGTACACGCAACAGCACAATCGAACAACGAAGTCTCGATATATGCCGGCGGTGGCGTTTCCACCCTGTTATATAGTTCCTCAGCGCTACAATCGTCGTACGAACCGGGTGGACATATCGGGATTGGCTACACATTCTTTTTTACCACTGAATGGGGCATAGGCACAGGTGCGGAACTGACCTTACTCAACGCCGGCGCCTCGTTCCCGCTGCTCTCGGACGCATACAACGCCAACGACGGCAGCGATCCCTTCATATTCCATTATACAGTATACGATTATTCCGAAAAAATACAAATGTACTCCGCCAACATTCCCCTGATGATTTATTATCGTAGCCCTGTTAACCCCTCCATGACCTTCTATGCCGGATTAGGCGGGAAAGTAAGCATTCCTCTGCAAAATACAGTAACAGCCACGATGCCGAAAGCTACCACAGCAGGTTATTATTCGGCCTACCATGTCGACTTGCACATGCCGGCTTTCCGCGGATTCGGCACATTTGAAAATCTTACACTCGACGGCGCGCCCACATTTAAAATGTACTACATCGCTTCCGCCGAAACAGGCCTCAAATGGCGGATTTCGAGTAACTGGTCTATTTACACCGGCCTGTATGTCGACTACGGACTAACCAGCATAGTTGACGGCGAGCAGGATAAACCATTTATTCCATATAACGAAACAGCATGGAACGTCAATCCGGTCAGTTACCACCACAGCGCTTTAGTATCGAGCTATGCCCGGAATACCCCTATGGTAGACAAATTCATATCCGATAATTTCGAAACCGAAACCGAAATCACCATCGGCAACCAGCAACCCCTTGCCGGTAACGTAACAACATTAGCCGCAGGGCTAAAAATAAAAGTCATCTTCGGCCAATCTGGCGAAAAGAAACATTGCCTTCCCTGCCTTCGCTACGAATTAGACCAGCGCGGAACAAAGAAAAAATAGCGAAGCATAGCCCTCCTCCTGTGGAGAGAGGGTGGGGGAGAGGTAGAGGTAGAGCCCATACAGAGACACGCTTTACACGTTACTTATTATTTTCGCTATCTTTGCAGGTATAACTTTTAAACTTACAGTTATGGCAAAGAAAAAACAGGTAAGAAAAAAACATGTTAACCCCATTGAACAGCGCAGGCTACAGGAAATACAGTACCGGAAATTCTTCGACGACAAACTGCGGGAACTATGTCGACAAATAGGCGATGTATCATTATTCTCACTGATTCCTCCTACAGAGAGACTGATCACGTACCGGTTTCGCGGCGCATCGCTCAAAGTCGTAGCGGCCCCGGACGCGAAGATTCCCATAAAACTGAGGGATGCACTGGCAAAACTCATTAAATCGCAGCAACTGGTCATGACGTTGGAAGTGGTAAAGGGCAGCAACGAACGAATGACCTTTGCCGATTATGCCATTGTAGGCACGGCGCTCGAATACCAATTAAGAGATTCCGACGGCGAAAATTATCCGGGTAAGGAACGATTCAACAAATTTCTTGAACTCAAGGACGAACGCGGGCGTTTATACGAAGACGGCCTGCTCAAAATAGGCTCTACGGCCTGTTGGTTTTTCGACGAATTGGACAACAAATTCCTCTACACCTACAAATATGACGTCCACGTGCCGGCGTTGGAGTCCGGCGTTAAGCCCCCGAAGATAGGGGAAACATCGTTCCGGCAGGCCTTACATTTCTTCGAAACGCAAGATTTCAGACTGCATCCCGTCATTACGATCGGCACGTATCCCCTCGAATGGCGGAAAATAACGATGAATGGAGAAACGCATACGGCGACCCCGGTAGGCTTCCTGCATTATATAAACGATGAACCGCATTTCGTCCCCTTTGCCATCTCGCCGGAAGACCTGAAGATAAGAACCCACTTTACCAAACTGAAATTGCCGGTATACATTCAACAACACGCCGTCGAGCGCATGAAGGAACGGATAGGCTGCCCTTTTTCCTGCTTCTACAGAACGATACTGGCGGAGTCGATAATGGGGAAAAAAGAATTTATCCCGCTCTCGAAAAACCGCCTGCTGATAGGCTGCTTTACCAATGACCTGAAATTAGGTTATTTTGTAGCCGAAAATGTAGAAGGCATCGTCCTCATCCGGACATTCCTGCTACTGACCAACAGCGGCACACCCGAAGGCGATAAGCTGGCACGACTGACCGGCCTCGAAATCGAAGACCGCAAATACCTCGCCATCGACACCCTGCAAGGGTTAGCCAACTCCGATATAGAAAGAAATGAACCCATCTGCAAGTTGTTTCGTGCCGCCGGTTGCGGCTCTATTTTGGAACTGTGTAAAAAAATCAACAACGAACCGCACATGATGTGGCTACTCGACCAGTCACAACCCAAAAACCTCATCGCCGACCTCATGACCGAATACATGAAACCGGGCGACGAGTGAAGC
>JAIRKX010000037.1 GCA_031259805.1 Prevotellaceae bacterium
ATAAAACAATTGTCAAAAATATGGATACATATCAAAGTTATAAATTAAATAATAATATAAGGATGCAATATTTTTATAATCACACTATTATTAGTATACCATCGTTGCAACAAAGCCACTAATAATTGTCAATTCATTGTTCCCCGTGGGGGCTCCTCGCCATGACGGAGGAATGAATCACCTCATCATTACATCATCACATATGTATTAGATGCGTCAGCCCTGGCGTCCTTCATCCATCTTCATCCTTATTACTAATTTTTCACGGCGTCTTTATCGGTATTCAGCGCCAGTTGGATTGTTTCGTTATAATGGGTCAGCACTCCGGTAATTCGTGCCCGGTCGCCTGTGACGAATGGCACGGGCGTCTCGGCGAATTTGGCGTAACCGCTGGTACGGACAACAATGTCCGTACCGTTCAGTGTAAATGTATGAAGCCCGTAGTGGGAATCATCTTCCGACGTATCGGTGTCGTTCTTTACCGCCCATGTGATTATAGGAAAAACTTCGGGGTGGGCTCTCGTATACTGTGTTTCGCCCTTTTGGTAGACGAGGTTATGGATGGTAACCAGCGTGCCCATGCGGTCATTAGAGATTTCTCCGGCGCTCGATATGACTGTCGGCGTTACCGGCGTTTTCATCTCCCCGCAAAAAATGTGGCTGTTGATGAGCATCGGTACATCAATATACCCGTTTTCGTATGAGGGGTCGGTCGAGGGAGCACCTATACTGACCATTTTTCCATAAGCGCCCAGGCAAAGTTGATGCGGTTTGAGGTAGATTTCCTGTCCGACCCTGTAGGTATTATACAGTGTGGTTTTCCCGATTTTGATTTCAATGCCCCCCGTTTCGTCTTGAATATAGAAAGAACGGTAGAAGTTCCCGTACCTGTCGGTGCTGATAACCCTGCCAGCTACGACGGCATCGGGGGCATTGACGATCGCAGGCGCATTTTTATAGAGCGCTTTCAGTTCTTTGATAGTCATATTGGCTTGCATCACGACCGGCGTTGTTGCTGCCGGTTCGCTGTATTGTTTTTCGCACCCCGCGAATGCCATGGCAAGCAGGGCGACGATAGATAGAAATACGATATGTTTCATGGTATTCATTATTTTATTATTCATTTATTAGCCTGTCGGGGATGTGTTAAAAACGGAGATAGACGTTCAGGTAATACGTCGTGCCGAATAGATAGAAATACTTCGAGTCAAAGGGCGAGTAGGTGATCGCGCTGGCAACGGAGGTGTCCCTGCGCAACCGCATTTGTTCGTAGCCGCCGCTGATGATGTCGGTATTGTTTAGGATATTCTTTATATCGAGGTTTATTCCTAGCATATATTTACCTATATACCAATATTTCCCGATGTTGGCGTTCAGGACGAATGCCGCCGGAAATCGTTCCTGTTTTGTCATCGTGTTGATATCTTCGGTACGTCCGGCCATTGCCAGAGTTGCCAGCGTCGGGTCGGTACGGCGTGTGGGGTTCATCGAGATGTAATTAGCGTCGAAGTATCCGAGGTCAATGTTGATGAACAGATTTTGCGGGGCGCGGTAGTCCAGCCCGATGTCGAATGCTGTTTGCGGCGTGCCGCTGATTTTATAATTTTTCCAGTAGACCGTTTCTTGTTCGACGTCGCCGTAGAGCGTGCGGCTGTTATTGTCGGCTGTGGCGACGACCGTCGGGTTCGACGTATAGATGTAGTAGCCGTAGCTCAGGGCGCTTCTCAGCGTAATATCGAATACGAGCGGAATTTCAAGGCCGACTTCCATGCCGGTGTGCAGTTGGTCGATGCCGCTCATGGCGAAATTGGCAAACGTTCGGTACACGTCGTCGTAGAAACTGATGACATTCGCCATGTCGTGGATGGTGGTATAGTATCCTGAGGCGCGCATTCTTGCCCACGGGAGGCGCAGTGCATAGTTCAGGTCGATACCGGCGGTTTTAATTGTCGTCAGTCCGGGCAGGAAATCATTCCGCGTACGGGGCGAGACCATCGATCGCTGGAAGTGGGGGGCTTCGTTGAGCAGAGCGACGTTGGCCCACAGCGTATGGTTGCCCGAAATCTTATACGTTGCGCCCGCTTTCACGGCATACGTGCCGAAATGCTGTTCGGCAGACCGTCCGTAGGAATTATCGGGGAACAGTCCTTTGCGGAAAAGCCCGTCGCGGTAGAACGTCGTATGCCCGCGTTCGACGGCGGTATACATTTCCCAGTGTCCGTAATGGTACTGGAGTGTCGCCCACAGTCGTTCGGAGGTAAAGTACGAATAATAGTCGTAGTTGTATTTGTCGCCTTCACGCACAATCCGGTTGGGGTTGTTCAAATCGCTTTGTACAATACTGCCTTCGCCGAAATCGCGCTCGGCAAACTGGTCAATGTCCAACCAATATTCGCCGCCCAGCAAGTCCTTCATTTGTTTAAAATATTCCGTCCGATTCCAGCGGTATTCCGCACCGACGGTCAGTTTAAGCCGATGGTTGAGCATCGCAATCCATTGCGCCGTGGCATTGACATCTTGTTGGTCGGTATGATACTCGCCGACGACATATTTCGAGCGGAGGGTTGTCGGCGTCGTGCCGGGCACGGTAGTTTCGTCGCCGAAATAACTGTGACGGTTGATGTCGTAGAGCGCATCCCAGTTAATTTGTCGGATATTCCAGTCGGACGCCCATCCTTCGGCTAACCAGGCCGCTTTCACTGGGTCGTTGTTCGTCGGATTGGGATTTTTGCTAAAATAGCTCGGCAGGTAGCGGTAATAGTCAGGGCGCGGGTCTTGCGCATCGTACCAGTCTAACGTCGAATAGCCATTTGTGCCGAAGCGGTAGGCGATGCCGACTAACAGTTTATGCTGTGCGTTGAGTTCATTGGCATAATTGAGCATGACGACCGGTTCGTGGTTGTCGCGTACGCGGGCATTGCGCACCTCGCCGTTTTGGTAGCCCCAGTTAGGATTGTAGTAGTTGCTGTTGACCATATCATAGACTTCCTGCGTCGACGCGGCCTGTACGCTACGGATGGTCGGCGCGCCGAGCAACGTCAGGGCAAGGCTACTGTGGGCGTTGAGTTGTTTCTCAATCGAAGCGAAGTAAGCCCATGCGTTATAGTCGACGCCATTGACCCAAAAGTTGCCGCCCTGCCTGGTCGAGAAGGAAAAGGCGTACGACCAGCCATTATTGTCTACACCCGAAGCGTAGGTCAACATTCCGCGAAACAGATACTGCCCGCTGGCGTTGACAGCGCTTGCACGAAACCCCTTTCGTATTTGCGATGCCGTCGCGTTAATGTTCGTAACGCCGTTGACGGACCCTATGCTCAAATCCGAAATATGAAATCCCGTTGTTGATTCCTGATTGCGGGTGGCGTCGTTCAGTCCGCCCCACAGTGACCACGGCGAGTAGCCACTTTGGGCGTCATTCATCGTGATGCCGTTCAGGAGCACTTGCGTAGTACTGTTGTCGTACCCGCGATTGCGAAAACGGAGCACCCCGAACTTGAAGGCGGCTATGTTTTCAAAGACGTCGCCGGAGGCCGACAGGGTAATCGGCAAGTCTTGCTCAATATCGCCGAAGTCCGTATCGAAATCCACGTTAGCCAATTCCACGTCCGCCGAAAACTCGGGCGACAGCGACACGGTGTTGATTTCCGTTACCGTACCGCCGGTTACTTTGGCGCTTAATTTTACGGTGGTATAGTCTGGCGATTCGACCGTCATTTCCCAAGTTCCCGGCGGGATGTCTTTCAATTCAAAAATGCCGTCGGTGGTATAGGTTGCCACCGGTATGGGCGTATTCAGGCTGATTTTTGCGCCGTCGATCGGTTGCCGCGTTGCCCGTACAACCACTTTCCCTTTGAGGTCTCCCGACTCCTGCGCCGACACGACCGTTGCTGTAAGCAGCAGAATAAATAATAATAATAATGCTTTTAATTTCATAGTAGTATATGTTATTTTCCAATAAAAATAAATACGGGGAAATGGTCGCTGTAGCCCCCCTGAAATTCATTCCCTACATACGTCCGTAGCGGATAGTTTTTATATTGCCCGCTTTTCTGCAACAGGAACGGACGGTTGAATATCGTACCGTAGTTGTTGCCGCCGGATTTCAGTAAGGACAACGACCCTTTGGCGGCGTTTGCCAGCGTGCCGTTGACAATAATATTGTCGAACAAATTCCATGCGTCGTTATACGCCAGCGAGCCGAATCCTTTTTTAAACATGGCGTAAAACGGATTGAAATAGCCGGTGGGCGCTACTTGCCGGATGTCGCCCCGAGCCTCCAATACTTCATAGATGCTTTTGTCGGTCGGGTCGTCGTTCAGGTCGCCCATGATGGCGATTTTGATACCCGGGTATGCCTGCATCATCGAATCGGCCGCATTCCTGACACTTTGCGCCGCCCCTGTCCGCAGGTACTCTGACGACTGGCTACCCCCGCGTCGCGAAGGCCAGTGGCATACGAAAAAGCAAAACCGTTCGCCTTCGATCGTGCCCCAGACCATCAGGATGTCGCGCGTCCTGAAATCGGGACGCGACGGAACGACCGTCTTCAGCGAGGCGCTCCCTTCATACTTAAACTGGTCGGGACGGTAAAGTAGCGCCACGTCGACACCGCGGGCGTCAGGCGAATCGTAATGTGCAATCTGGTAGTTGGCTTTTTGCAGCCGTTCCAACGCCACGATATCCTCCAGTACATTGCGATTTTCTATTTCCGATAAGCCGATGACCGTCGGATACGTTTTAACGGTCGAAGCAATACCATAAAAGACCTCTTCCAGATTACGTAATTTTTTCCAATACTTTTTCCCGTCCCAATTTTTAGGCCCTTCGGGAGTAAACTCCTCATCGATTACGCCCGGCGATTTTAACGTGTCGAAAAGATTTTCGACATTATAGAACGCCACCACGTATTTTGCCGGCTGCGCGTGGCCGGTCGCACAAACGCCGCCAACCAGCAGCCCAACGAATAATAGGTAATAATATCTTTTCATATTCAATTCTTAATTCTTAATTCCTACAGTCCCCACGCCGACGGATTAAATTCAGCTTCAACCTGCGTTTGTATATCCTCTTGCAATTGGTAAAAGAAGTCGAATCCCGTAAGCGTTTCGATTTGGTCAATAGTTTTGGTGTGGGCTGACGAAAGGCTTTCCGTATATTGGCGATGCTCGAACCAGAAGCCGATTGCGTCGTAGGTTCCCGTTGCCGCCTTTTTGCGCAGGATGACCTTAAAGTAATACATCGGTACGGGCATCCGGCTCGGTGTGGTATACTCGATCACTTCGCCGTCGTGCCGGATTGTTCCGCCGGCGCAAATATACAGCGTATCCTGTCCTCTTGCCCAATCGCGTACTTTGGTTTCCAACGTACCCCAGATCCCGCCATTGAAATTACCCATTTGCGGCGACATGTTGGAATACATAAACGTTTGCGCATTCATAGCAGTCGACTGCGTCCGGTCGGCCGAAGGGCATAAATGCCCCCGGTTATTGTAGTTCGTAGACGTAAAATCTTCGCGGAGGGGGCGGTATTCCTCCGGTATACGCAAGTCAAACTGCCATGCGTTCGTCCGTCCCGCGCTGCCTATATGCGCATGGTATAACGGCCAAGCCACCCACTTCGGATGCTTTTTGGTCGGCGCATACTCTATAAAGAAATCGCCGACGGCGTATTCGAGCAGCCATGCGGAGTCTTCCACTTTGGGCAATTCCAAGTGTTTGCTTAAATCTACGGGCGGCACGTCGCCCATTGCCACCTGAATAATTGTTACAATCCTTACATGGTGCTCGGACTGCACCATAACGGTAGCTTCGCGGGCTTGTTCGGACGTGTTTTTCGTCAGATTTATCCATATGTTTTTATTGCCGGCGCCCCTGATTTCGCCGGGCGAGCACCACCCTTCCGGAGACCCTTCGGCATATTCAACACTGATTTCCCACGCTTCCGAAGCAGTGATGACTAAAAAGCCCCCATTGGAATCCCATGCGAAATAGGACGACCCGCCGGACAATACGGCTTCCAGCGCCGGCTCGCCGGTCGGCTCAACGACGGATTTTTCGCATTGCGCGAACAGGAAACTGCCCGTAACAGTTGCAAAGATTAAAATACTATATCTTAAAGGCATGTGTTATACTCTTAATTTTTTAGGGTAGAAAAGCTACCCTGTTTTCAACGACAGGGTAGCTTTGGGATTTAACGGCATGGTTTTATACTATTGCTCTTCGATGGTTAGTTTAGGTATTAGACGAGAAGTACCAGTCCCACCTATATTGCTGCCATTTATTGACGTATTTGAAGTAGCACGTAATCGAATATACAATTTATCCGAAAGCCCGGATGGATTTATAACTTCATTTATTTCATCAGCGCTTCCGGCTGCTGTAGCGGTTATTGTATATGTTGGTCCGCCCGTTGACCATGTGGACTTATCAGCAGACCATTCTATGGCGAAATCGCGAGGTCCCGTGGCTGACCCATAAACTTTAAAAGAAAGCTTTATCGTGCCGCCGGTAAATCCCGAAACAGGAATTTCTATATCCCATGCTGCACCTTGAGTCCAACTCGAAGCGTAAACACAACCACCACTGGCAGTGGCATGGGTAAAAGATCCACTACTATTAGAAACAGTTAGCATACCTTGTCCTGTTGTTGCAGCCATAGATGTTATCGTTGCAGCAGTGCTTGTCGCAAAATCCCATTCTACTTTCGGGAAATTGACTCCTGTCCCGCTTCCCGCTTGCGTTACCGCTATGGTTTTATCGGTTACGCCCGTGCCGCTTACGGTGATAGTCGCCGCCCGTGCCGCGCCGGTATTGGCGGCAGCGGTTACGGTAACCACGCCGTTGTTGTTGCCGTTATCAGGCGAAACAGTGCACCATGACAGCTCGGACGAAATAACCGTCCATGCGGTGTTTCCCACAATGTTAAATGTTTTGTCTTCGCTGGCAGCGGCAAAGCTGAGGGCGTCGGGCGATACGGTGAGCGTATAATCCGATAATGTAGTAAATGTTTTTTCAGTTCCGTAAATAGTCGCGCCGCCTGCTTTGGCATAGGCCTTAAAGGTATATGCGGTATTGGATGTCAGTCCTGTTAAATTTACCGAGAAAGGAGACGACGTTCCCGTTGCGGCTTGAGACGTATATTGTCCGCTACCGGTTTTATATTCTACACCGACTTCTGTTACCGCATCCGAACCGGCAACATAACTACCGCCCACAGTCGCCGTATTTTTATCAATAGTCGATGCATCGGCAGTGGTTACAGTCGGATTTGCCGGCGGCACAACCGTTCCGGTTGATGTCAGGCTCATATCATCGAGGCGATAAGTGCTTGCTGTAGTTGCCTCCCATTTTAAATGGAGGGTTGCCCCCGAAACAGGGATTGTTGCCGATGCGAGCGCCCATTTATCGGTATTGCGAGTATAGCTAACGGGAACCCATGAGGAGCCGTCAAACGAATAACTAAGAATAAAGGCTTCTGCATTAAAATTATCGGCAAAGCAGCCAAAGGTTAATGTCGCAGATGTTAATCCGTTTACATTAATATTATTTACAGTAAAGCTGTTGGGTAGTGCGCCAAAGAATACATTATTACCTCCCGACGCACCGGTATAGGACGAAGCGGAAGACGTTCGTATCGTAATATTAGCTCCGCTGTATGTAACGTTGGCTGCACCCGTGCCAACCGTTTCCCAACCGGAAAACGACGCAATTTGGGTATTGCCGGATACAGGGGTAGAGCCGACATCAGTATGCCAAATGTAAGCCGCCGCCGATGTTTTTGTTTGAAATCCTTTTTCATCGCCATGGAATATCCCATTTGCTGTTTTGGCATACGCGCGGAACGTATAAGGAGTCGCGCCGGTTAATCCTGTAAGGTTAACCGAAAAGGGTGTTGCAATGCCCGAAGCCGGTATCGTCGTGTAGTTACCGCTGCCTGTTTTATATTCAAAGCCAACTTCCGTAATGGCATCGCTACCGGCAATGTAACTGCCGCCGATGGTGGCTGTGGTCTCTTCTATGTCGGAGGCATCGCGGGTAGAAACTACCGGATTGGGATTGGTTATTACCGCACCACCGGGAACCACTTTTATGTCATCAATCCTTATATAGCTTGCGAATGTGCAATCCCATTTCAGGCTGATAGTAGAAATTCCTGCGGCGGGTATTTCGGCAGAAGCCAACGCCCAAGTAACCGCACTGCCAGCTTCCGGAGCAGAGGCTAATGTCCATGAAACAGGGGTCCATGTGTTCCCGTCGGAAGAATACGAAAGCGTAAGGTCGCCGTCGGCGAAGTTATCCCATTTATTACCGTTGTCATATTTCACTTTGCTGGCGCCGAATGAAACTACAATCCCTTCCACGCCCGGCAACGTAATACCCTGTGCAATAAATGCGGCAGGCGAAGCGCCGAAGAACACTTCATTTCCGCCACTGGCGCCGGCGTATCCGGTTGAAGCAACACTTGTGCGTACACTCGCATTGGTGCCCGAATAAGTTACGCCACTGCCGCCCGAGCCTTCTTTAGACCACCCCGTGTGGGCTGTTATGTCTGTATTGCTACCAACTGCTGTTTTGCCCATGTCTTCATAATAGATGGCATCTGCACCGCTTCCCGGCGCGGCTTGCGTTACGGATACCGTTTTGGTTTCCGTGCCGGCAGCCACTGTAACGGTTGCCGTCCGCACCGCACCGGTATTGGCGGCGGCAGTTACGGTAACGACGCCGTTGAGGCTGCCGTTATCAGGAGAAACAGAGAGCCAATCTACGGTCTCGGTAACCGTCCACGATTGGGTACTGGTAATGTTGACTGTTTTCGCTTCGCCGGCAGCAGCA
The DNA here is from genome assembly GCA_031259805.1 of Prevotellaceae bacterium. Lineage (GTDB taxonomy): Bacteria > Bacteroidota > Bacteroidia > Bacteroidales > UBA932 > JAIRKX01. The sequence continues at coordinate 8,832 of JAIRKX010000037.1, forward strand.
AAACTCAAGCTGGCGGGTGAAACGCGAAGGTCGCCGCTGGGGGCGCCGGCACTACCCACTAATTTAATATCATCCACGCGCGTGCCGTATGTAGTAGAGCTCGCCGTAAATTTCAAGTTCAACGCGGTACTTCCTTCGGGAATATCAAAAGTAACGGTTACCAAACCCCATTCAGAGGTTGTTTTTTCATAGGAAACTTCTTCCCAGTCTGCGCCGCCGGTATTAAAGGACAGTTTCATTATGGTGTGGGTCTCATTCGCGCCGAACGAAAGCTGCATACCCGTCATTCCCGACGGGTCGATAGTATTCACTAAGAAGCTTGCGCCCGCCGCAGCCATCATCACGTTGCTATTTCCCGAAGCGCCATCGTAGCCGCTGGAAGAGGCGTTATTGCGAACGCTCGCTCCGCCTCCTTCCGCACTGTAAGTAACATTTGCTGCGCCCGTACCCGATTTATTCCATCCGGTATAGTCGGCTACTAATACATGTGGCGAGGCTGTCGTACCAGCATTCCCGAAGTCATCGGCATAGATGACTACCATAGCCACCGCGCCCGGCTGCACAATCCGGATGTCGAGGTACACCGACGAGGTCGCTACATGCAATGTGGCTTCGCGCGTCGCGCCGCTGTTGGGGCCTGCGGAAAAACTGATTTCGCCGTTATTCGATCCGGTTTTGTTGTCTACCACTAACCATTCGGTCGTGGCGGCATCAACGGAGACCGTCCATGGGCGGTTAGATGTAATGGGGATGGTCATATCACCGCCCTCCATCGGAATGGTTACAATGGTTTGGGACGTTTCGATATACGGGATATTGGGATCGACATCTTCCGTGTTGCATCCGAAAAACAGTACGGAGGCAGCCATCACCGCGACGACGGCGGCCATACTCTTTTTTAATGTGTTTTTTTTCATGATTTTAAAAATTATAAAATAAATATAAGTGATATACGTTTTGATTTGTTTTGTTCGATAGGGGCAATAATTTGCCATGACAAAAGTAGCGGCAGGTTATTGCAAACTGCTTACAGGATTATTACAAAATAGTTAAGACTCGTTTAACATACATAACATTTTTTTTAAAAGGAATCAAAGTTAGGAAGTATTTCGTGAATGGCAAACACTAAGGCGGGATAACTTATTAACAACTTTTCAGCATCCGGCGCGATGCCTTGCCGAATAAGCTACTGTTGAAAACCGTATGAAAACTTTTCGGCCTGCTGTTTTCCGTTTTCGATTCTTTGCGCTATCTTTGTTTCCTTGAATTTTGAGATATGGAGTTTCAGGAAACAGCGATTAAGGGCGTTTGGACACTAACGCCAGAAGTATTTGCCGATGGGCGAGGATACTTTTTCGAGTCGTTCCGGCAGGATGCGTTCGAGAAGCATATCGGCGCAGTTCGTTTTGTGCAGGATAACGAGTCACAGTCGAGTTACGGTGTACTGCGCGGGCTGCATTACCAATTGCCGCCGTTTGCGCAAAGCAAGTTGGTGCGCGTCATTCGGGGAGCGGTGCTGGATGTGGCGGTAGATATTCGTCCTGGCTCTCCTACGTTTGGGAAATATGTAGGGGTGGAGTTGAGCGCCGACAATAAGCGGCAGTTGTTCGTTCCGCGCGGGATGGCGCATGGTTTTGTAGTATTGAGCGATACGGCGGTGTTTGCGTATAAGGTCGATAATTACTACGCGCCGCAGGCCGAACGTGGTATCCGGTTCGATGATCCGACGATTGGGATAGACTGGCAAGTGCCGGCTAATAAGTTAATCTTATCAAGCAAAGATAAGGCCGCTCCTGTTTTAAAAGATATACCACTTTTTTTAAACGCAGAGGCATAAAAAAAATTCGTAAAAATTAGCATATATGAAAAGCATTTTAATTACCGGCGGCGCCGGATTTATTGGTTCGCATGTGGTGCGCCTGTTTGTAAATAAATATCCCTATACGACAATTGTGAATATGGACAATCTGACGTATGCGGGCAATCTGGAAAACCTGCGAGACGTGGCCTCGCAACCGAATTATCGCTTTGTGAAAGCTGATATTTGCGATTATGCGCAAGTAAAAAAAATCCTATCCGATTTCGAAGTAACCGGCATTATTCATCTGGCAGCCGAGTCGCATGTAGACCGCTCCATTACCGACCCGTTTATTTTTGCGCATACCAATGTCATAGGCACGCTGACCTTGCTACAGGCGGCGAAGGAACAATGGGCGGGCGACAGGGACGGCTGCCTTTTCTACCATGTCTCGACCGATGAAGTGTATGGTTCGTTGGAACACGGCGGCTTCTTTGTGGAAACGACGCCGTATGACCCAAAATCGCCGTATTCGGCTTCTAAAGCCGCTTCCGACCATTTTGTACGCGCTTTTTACAATACATATAAACTGCCGGCGCTCGTCAGCAACTGCTCGAATAACTACGGCCCCTACCAGTTCCCCGAGAAACTGATTCCGTTATTCATAAACAATATTCGCTGTAACAAGCCCCTGCCGGTGTACGGCAAAGGCGAGAATGTACGCGACTGGCTGTTTGTCGAAGACCATGCCCGCGCGGTTGATATGATTTTCCATCACGGGCGTGCCGGTGACACTTATAATATAGGTGGCTTCAACGAATGGAAAAATATTGATTTGATACGGCTGATGATTCGCGTTACCGACCGACTGCTTGGCCGTCCCGAAGGCGCATCGGAAAAACTGATTACGTTTGTAACCGACCGCGCCGGCCACGATTTGCGCTATGCCATCGACTCTACAAAACTGAAAACCGAATTAGGCTGGACGCCGTCGTTGCAGTTTGAAGAGGGATTGGAGAAAACCGTGCGATGGTATTTGGATAATCAAGCGTGGCTCGACAACGTAACGTCGGGCGAATATCAGAAGTACTACGAACAGATGTATAACCGGTAAGACATACACAATTTCAAACGTAATTAAAAGAAATATGAAAATAACGATTGTAGGAACGGGATATGTCGGGTTGGTTACCGGTGCGTGCTTTGCCGAAATGGGCATAAATGTCCTGTGCATTGATATTGATGTAGCGAAAATTGACCGTCTGAACAGGGGTGTGATTCCCATTTACGAGCCGGGGCTGGAAAACTTAGTCAAAGTCAATGTGGCTGCCGGGCGGCTGAAGTTCGGGACGGATTTGGCCGCCGTACTCAGCGGGAATGACATTGTCTTTAGCGCCGTGGGCACGCCTCCCGGAGAAAACGGCAGCGCCGATTTACGATATGTGCTGGACGTCGCCCGTACGGTAGGGCAACACATCTGCGAATACTTAGTATTTGTAACCAAAAGCACCGTGCCCGTAGGGACAGCCGAACTGGTACGCACCGTGATTCTCGAGGAGCAACAAAAACGCGGCGTGCAAATTCCATTCGACGTCGTTTCCAATCCGGAATTTCTAAAGGAAGGCGCGGCTATCGACGATTTTATGCGCCCCGACCGCATTGTGGTGGGCGTCGACAACGATCGGGCTAAAACCATGATGGAGCAGCTATACAAGCCGTTTACGCTCAATGGGCATCCCATCCTTTTTATGGATATAGCCTCCGCCGAAATGACGAAATACGCCGCCAACGCGATGCTCGCTACGCGCATTAGTTTTATGAACGATATTGCCAACCTGTGCGAAAGGGTAGGGGCTAACGTCCATGAAGTGCGCAAAGGCATCGGCAGTGATCCGCGCATAGGCGCACGGTTTTTATATCCCGGATGCGGCTACGGTGGCTCGTGCTTTCCGAAGGACGTGAAAGCGCTCATCAAAACGGCGTCGGAACACCGGTATGAAATGCGCATCCTGCAAGCGGTTGAAGAGGTCAACGAACGACAGAAGGAAGTACTGTTTCATAAACTGTCCCATCGCTTTGCGCACAACTTAGCAGGGAAAACCGTTGCCGTATGGGGACTGTCGTTCAAGCCTCAGACCGACGACATGCGCGAAGCCCCCTCGTTGGTATTGATAGAGAAACTGCTGGCGGCAGACTGCCTCCTCAAAGTATATGACCCGATGGCGATGACCGAAGCGCGGCGCCTGTTAGGCGACCGTGTAACCTATGCCCGCACGGTTTACGAAACGGCGCAGGGGGCCGATGCGCTCCTGCTGGTTACCGAATGGAAAGAGTTTCGCCTCCCCGACTGGTCGACGCTCAAACAACTGATGAAAACACCCATCATCTTCGATGGACGGAATATTTACGACAAAGCGGAATTGCAGGCGCAAGGATTCGAATACTACGGATTAGGCGCGCACTAATGAATGAATTTATCAACTTAAAAAATCGATTGCCATGCAAAAAATGTATTTGATTCTTATGACGATGTTGTTTTTGGGCTGCTACACGACGCTCAATGCGCAAAACAACGATCAGTGGGCGCGCCTGAGCCGTTATGCGAAAGCCAACGCCGAATGGAAAAACGGCAATCCGGAACGGCCGACGGCAGTGTTTATCGGCAATTCGATCACGCAGGGTTGGTACGATAAGCGTCCCGGTTTTTTCACGGCCAACAACTACGCCGGTCGCGGCATTAGCGGACAAACGACACCGCAGTTCCTGTCGCGCTTTCGCGCCGATGTGATTGCGCTGAACCCGCAAATCGTCGTCATTAACGGTGGCATCAACGACATTGCCGAAAACTCCGGCGTCTATGACCCCGATTTTACCTTCGGGAACATCCAGTCGATGGCCGAACTGGCGCACGCCAACGGAATAGCTGTCATACTGACGTCGGTCTTACCTGCCGAAAATATCCCGTGGCGCACGGAAATCGCCGACGTACCGGAAAAAATCCGAACGCTTAACACAAACATTCAAGACTACGCGGCCGACAAAGGATTTACCTACGTCGATTACTACACCTCGATGGTCGATGCGCAAAAAGCGATGGCCGCCGTCTACACCACCGACGGCGTACACGTAACCGACAAAGGCTATCAAGTAATGGAGGCGATTGTGAAAACAGCGATCGACGAACTACTGAAAAAATAAATGCATTCGGGAATATGAAGCGAATACTGGTTACCGGCGGAGCGGGATTCATTGGCTCGCACCTGTGTGAACGGCTCATGAAAGACGAGCACGGCAGGAACGACGTGATTTGTCTGGACAATTTTTTTACCGGCAGCAAAGACAACATCCTGCACTTGTTGCACAACAAGCATTTTGAATTAGTGCGCCACGATGTTACGGAACGCTACATGGCCGAAGTCGATGAAATTTATAATTTAGCCTGCCCCGCGTCGCCGGTGCACTACCAGTACAACCCGATTAAGACGGTGAAAACGTCGGTCATGGGCGCAATCAACATGTTAGGGCTGGCAAAGCGCACCAAAGCCAAGATTCTGCAAGCTTCGACCAGCGAAATCTACGGCGACCCGACCGTGCACCCGCAGCTCGAGAGCTATTGGGGAAACGTCAACTGCAACGGCATCCGCTCCTGCTATGACGAAGGCAAACGATGCGCCGAAACGCTGTTTATGGATTACCACC
>JAIRKX010000126.1 GCA_031259805.1 Prevotellaceae bacterium
ACTAAATAATTTAATCAAAATTTCGCTCGGAGGACAGGAAGAAAACAGGGCAAAAACAAGAAATATATACACGGTTCACCTAAATATTAATTTTAAATTTGTTATTCTATGAAAAAAACATGCTGTTTTAGAGAGTTATTAATCCTCTCGTTATTTTTTGTCTTCTCGCTGTCGGCATTCGGGCAGAGTATCTCCGTATCGGGGGTCGTAACCGATGCTTCTACGGGAGAAGCGGTATTTGGCGTAGCGGTTGTGGAGAAAGGAAGCAACAACGTAGCATTGACCGACGACAACGGCCGTTACACCATTAATGTGCCCACGAACGCCATCCTGGTGTTTTCCTATGTGGGTTATACGACCCAAGAAGTGGGAGCTACGCGGGCAGTATTGGATATTGCCCTTGTTCCGGAAGAACAGTTGCTGGACGAAGTAGTAGTAGTAGGGTACGGCATCCAGAAGAAGAGTTTGGTGACGGCTGCCATTGGTAAGGTAACGTCCGATGAACTTAATCTGATTAAGCCGTCGAGAATTGAAGATGTGTTGAAGGGCAAAGTGTCCGGCGTACAAATTACCCAAAGTTCCGGGCAGCCCGGGTCGGATTCGAAAATCCGTATTCGCGGTATCGGCACAGTGAACAACAGCGCCCCGCTATTTATTGTAGACGGAATGGCGGTCGACGGCGGTATCGACTATTTGAATCCCGAAGACATTCAGTCGGTGGAAATTTTGAAAGATGCGGCCAGCGCCGCTATTTACGGTACACGTGGCGCGAACGGCGTTATTTTGGTAACCACCAAAATGGGTCGCGTCGGCAAAGCGTCCGTCAGTTATGATTTCAGCTTCGGGTGGCAAAATCCGTGGAAAAAGAAATCGGTGTTAAATGCGCGGGATTATATGGTGATCATGAACGAAGCCTCGATTAACGACGGCAACGCAGCCATGTATACTAAAGCACAAGTGGACGCCGCCGGCAATGGCACAGACTGGCAGGATGAAACATTTAACTACAATGCGCCCGTGCAGAACCACCACGTGCGGGTAGAAGGCGGAAACGACCGGCTGCAATACTTCCTTTCGTTCGGCTATTTTAGTCAGGACGGTATTATCGGCGGGAATGTAGGGAAATCGAACTACGAACGCTGGAGTATCCGTTCCAATTCCGTGTATACGGTATTCGAGGAAACCGGACGGACGTTCCTTAGTAAAGTAAGAGTAGGCGTAAATGCCGGCTATTCGCGAGTGGTTTCGACCAGCGTAGATCCGAACTCCGAATATGGTTCCATCCTGGGCAGCGCGCTGGCATTCGACCCGACGCTCCCCGTCTATGCCGACGAGGCTACGGCGCAATCTATTCTGGAGCGCTATCCCGATGCCGTAACAGGCCCCGACGGACGGGTATTCAGTATCCCTCCGGGCGGTTTTCAAGAAATTGCCAACCCGGTGGCCATGTTGTATCAACCGCGTTCGGAAGTAGGGAACAGCGATAAATTCCTTTCTACCTTCTGGGGCGAAATCAACCTGCTGCCGGGACTGACGTTCAAGAGCAGCTTTGGCTCCGACCTCGCTTTTTGGGGAAACGACGGGTATCAATTCCCCTATTTCCTCGCTACACAAGGGAAGTATGTAACACAAAGTTCCGTTTGGAGCGAAATGAATCGTGGTTTTAAATGGCAGCTCGAAAATGTCCTGGCCTATGTCAACACATTCGACATCGCCGGCCACAGCCACAGTCTGAGCGCCATCCTTGGGCAGTCGGCGCAACGGTACACCTCGCGTCAATTGGGCGGGAGCGACTACGACCTGCCGGAACGCGACCCGCTGAAAGCCCACATCAATACCGCTATCGCCGACCGGAGCGACGAAAGAGTGTATGGCGGCATCGGCGACGTCGACCACTCGTCGCTGGCTTCTTACTTCGGGCGTATCGACTATAACTTCGATGAACGGTATATGGTGGAAGCATCGTTCCGTTACGACGGCTCATCGCGGTTCGGCCCTAATAATAAATGGGCGCTGTTCCCTGCTGTTTCGCTTGGTTGGAATATCTGGAACGAGCCGTACCTTGCCAATATTCGCCCTGCATGGTTCGAGGCCTTGAAACTTCGCTACAGTTGGGGTAAGAACGGGAACGAAAACATCGGCAACCTCCGCTACGCTGCCTTTCTTAACGGCGGACAAAACTACTATTTCGGCGGCGGCTACAGCGTAGCGTCGGCCGGCAAAACCGGCACGATGTACGACGGCAGTTTCCTTTCGGCCCTGCCCAATCCCAGCCTGACATGGGAAGAGTCGATACAGACCAATATCGGGTTAGATGCCCGCTTCCTGCACAGCGCCCTCACGTTTAGCGCCGATTATTTCTATAAGAAAACCGATAAGATGTTGATTGCCGTACCTATCAACGACTATGTAGGGATGGAGGCGCCCACCGGTAACGTCGGTGAAATGGAAAACTGGGGGCTGGAATTTGAAATCGGATGGAAAGGTAATGTCAATGATTTTAATTATTATGTATCGGCGAATGCCTCATACCTGAAAAATAAATTGATCAATTTGGGGAATGCCTCCGGCGAAAATGTCTATGAAAGTGCGGGCGCTTCGGGCGTCGGGGCCTTTATTAAAGGCTCGAACGGCGAAGTGTGGCCGTATTTCTACGGATACAAAACCGACGGCCTGTTCCAGACGATGGACGAAGTAAGGGCATACGTCAATAAAGACGGCGCCTTGCTGCAACCGGCAGCGCGTCCGGGCGACGTTCGTTTTGTAGACGTCAATGGCGACGGCGCGATTAATGACGACGACCGGACAAAAATCGGCAAGGGAATGCCCGATTGGACATTTGGCCTTACGCTTGGCGCCGACTGGAAGGGCTTTGACCTAAACCTGTTCTTCCAGGGAACAATCGGCAATGATGTATTCGATTTTGCCCAACGCGGCGATATTCGCGATATGAACCGTCCGACGTGGATTTTGGAACGCTGGCACGGCGAAGGTACTTCAAACCGCTTGCCCCGGATGACGCGGGAAAACCCCAATGCCAATTGGGCGTCTTCCGACTTGTATATTAAGAACGGCGCTTATATGCGGCTGAAGAGCGCACAGCTGGGTTACACATTGCCCGCTTCGTTGACGAAAAAAGTGTCGATTCAACAACTGCGGGTGTTTATAGCCGCTGAAAATTTGCTAACCTTTACGGGCTTCGACGGGTTCGACCCCGAAGTAGCGACCGGCGAGTATACCCGGATAGGGGTTGATCGCGGCGTTTATCCGCAATCCCGCACCATCTCGGTCGGTTTTAATCTTTCATTCTAATCTTTTAAAAATATACGAATATGAAAAAATATACCTTTTTACTACTGATTATCGCGCTCGTGGGAGGCAGCCTTGTATCTTCCTGCGGAGACGATTTCCTGACCTCGTCGTCGTCTGAAAAACGGGCGTCGGGCGAAGCCGTTACGGAAACTATTCTGGTGTCGTTCCTGACATCGGCCTACCAGCCGCTACTGTTCGACAGCTATGCGGCCTTCAACTACAATTCTATTGTACTGATGTCCGATTTCCGGTCGGACGATGTGTACAAGGGCGGTGGCAGCGCCGACGACCAGTTGTACCTCTATCACCTGTCGCTGTATACCTCGTCGCCGACGACCTCGCTCATCGGGCTGTGGACGATTTACTACAGCGGGCTGGCGCGTTGCAACAATGTCCTGATGAACGTCGATGCGGCGGTAGGTGTTGCGCCGGAGAAACTGGAACAGTACCGCGCCGAAGCGCTTTTCCTGCGCGCTTACTATACGCACCTGCTCTGGAAACTCTTCGGGAATATCCCGTACTTTACGGAACACCTGCAAGAGCCGTTTGTCGCCCCGCAATATTCCGCCGATGAAATCTACCAGTTCATTATGGAAGACCTCGCGGTGGCCGGCGCCGAAGGAAAAATGGCCATGCGCACGACCGGCGCTGACCTCGGACGAGCCTCCCGTGCGGCGGCGCTGATGCTGAAGGCAAGGGTGGTACTCTACCAGAAAGACCAGTCGCGCTATGACGAAATTACGAACGACATGGCGACTATCATCCAAAGCGGCGCCTACGACCTGCTCCCCGACTTTGCCGCCATGTGGGAAGATGAAAACGAATTTTGCATCGAATCCATCTTTGAAAGCAACCAGTTGCCCGAAGGAAAATCGTGGGGAGCTGCCTGGCAAGGCTACGGCACCAACCTGCCGGCCTACGTATCGCCCGACGGGTTGCGAGACCCTGCCGGCGTATTTAAAGGTGGCTGGGGCTTTGCCCCTGTACGCCCGTCGGCATACGCTATCTACAGCGAACCGGGCGACACCCGCCGCGAAGGCTCTGTCAACGCATGGCCCGACGGATCGTATAACGTCCGCTTCCAAAACACCGGACTGTTTCTGCGTAAATACGCCGCCCGCGAAGGCTATAACCCGCCGCCGGGAGACCAGGACTTGAACTATGCGAACAACCTCCGTATCTTCCGCTATGCCGAAACCCTGCTCAACTACGTCGAACTGGTAAAGATGCACGGACAAAGCGAAAAACAAGGCGTGAGCGCGGATCAAATGCTGACAAAACTGCGCGCCCGCGCCTTCGCCGGCACCGCGCCCGCACTGACGCCTACCGCCGACAACATCAAACTGGAACGCCGCCGCGAATTCCTCGGCGAAGGAATGCGTTTCTGGGATTTGATACGCTGGGGCGACGCCGAACGGATTTTAACAGAAAACGACCCGGCCAACAACTCTATCCGCACTTTTGCCGAATGGAAAAAATACTTGCCCATCCCGCAAAGCGAAATAGACAAAGCCAAGGGAACAGCCTACGAACTGCAACAAAACCCCAACTGGCAATAAACAATCAATTTTTACTTTAAAAAACAATACTACCATGAAAAAAATAGGTAAATATAGCTTTCTTGCGCTACTGGCCTTATGCGCCATAGCCGCCTGCAGCCCGCAGGAATTTGATGACTATTCGATGGGCACACCCGACAGCCTTACGCCGGAGCAAATATCATTCACGGCCACGCCGTCGGCGACCAGCCCAAACATCATCGCCTTTACTAATACATCCGGCCTGAAGCGCTCGCACGCCGTACACTGGGACTTGGGCAACGGCGCTACGGCCAGAGGCGAAACCGCCACAGGCATGTACCCGATGAGGGGTATCTACGTAGTGTCGATGAGCGTCTACGCACCCGACGGATCGCTGGTGGTCAAAACCGAAAACCTGATTATCGCCAACGACGATTTCTCGTTAGTCGATTCGCCCGTATACAACAAACTGACCGGAGGCATCGACAACCCCGATGGCAAAACGTGGGTATTCGACCAACACAATAACTTTACGCAGGAGGTGGCCGACGCCTTGGGAAAAGACATCCGGGGACACATGGGCTTAGGTCCTGCCGGCGGCTACGACCAGTCGTGGTGGGGCGCCGGCGCGAACGATAAACAGGCAACGGAATTATACAAATTCAAATTCACCTTTAAACAGTCCGGCACGCAATTGATTATTCAAAACAACGGAAAAGGATACGGACGCTGGGCCTGCGCCAACGGGCAACCGGGCGCCGTGCAGGACGGCGACGATTCGGTCTTCGACTATACCGGAGGCGCCTACAGCTTCTCTATTACCGAACCCGTGGGCGGATACCCGACGCTGACCATCTCGCCCAATGCCATTTTCGGATACTATGCCTGCAACAACGACTTTGAAATTATTTACCAAACGGAAGGCGCCATGGCATTGCGTGTGCTCAATACGACCGAAAACCAGGACTGGGTTTTCATCTTCTGCCGCGAAGACCTGAACATCGCCGAACCGCCGGAGCCGCCGATTGTAAAAGAACTGCGGGAAGTGGCCTTATTCGAAGATTTTGAAGGCAACGAGTTGTCGATTGACTGGGTCGCGGAAAATATGGGCAGTTTAAGCTCCATGCCCTACCAAAACCCCGCGCCGGTGCCCATCAACTCATCGAACAAAGTAGCCCTCTACCAGAAATCGACCGACTTCTACTCCAACCTCTCGTTTACCACCCGCGACTACCTGTTCGACCTCACGACACTGAACAAAATCCGCGTCAAGGTATTCATCCCTTCGTACAACGACTACACGACGGAACATGCCGTAGCCGGCGACTGGATTAGCAATAAAAAACTCTTGCCGCAATTAGCCGTCAAACTGCAAGACAGCTCAAGAGGAGGCAACGCATGGGAAACCCAAACCGAAATAGTCCACACGGTCTCCGAATTAGACAAATGGACAGAGTTGGTCTTTGACTTCTCGTCGGTAGCCGCCCGGACAGACTATGACAAGATCGTCGTACAGTTCGGCGCAGAAGGACACGCCGGAGCAGGCATCTTCTTCTTCGACGATTTCTCGTTTGACCGGTAATCGTAAACCCGAATGACAGGTGCATTGTTTCCCGTCATTGCGAACGGCGAGGCACGAGCCGTGAAGCAATCCAGTGAGTTTGTTCTTTCTGGATTGCTTCGGGCTACGTCCTCGCAATGACGTGCATGGGCATTCGCCCTCGCAATGACGCGCATTGGCATTCGTCCTTTCAGGCAAGGCGTGCTAAATGCGACCATTTGAAATGCACCTCCGATAAATGATATTTAATAATTACCTTTGCGAACGATTATCAAATACAAATATCAATGAATATGACCTCTTGTTTTTTCCTGCTGATCGCCTTATGGAGCGCGGCAGCATGTGGAGCCAATACGGATACGCCGGTAACGCCCGCCGGCGAACTGTCCGTATCGCCCCCGCAGCTGACCGTGCTCCCGCAGGCGGGCAGCGCAACGATCGTCGTTACGGCTAACGCCGAATGGTCGGTTACCTCCGATAAAGACTGGTGCACCTACATGCCCTACATGGGGTACGCGGGCTCCACAACAGTGAAAATCACGACTACGACCAACTACACCGGCCACGACCGTATCGCTACGCTCACCTTCCGCTCAGGCGCATTGGTGCAAACCTACACCGTTACGCAACAAGGCGAAGAACTGAATATCGACACGCCGCCGGGATACACCCTCGTATGGCGCGACGAATTTGACGCCCCCCGCAGCCTCAACGGCGCCGCCGCCCTCCCCGACCCCGGCAAATGGTGGTACGAAACCGGCGCCGGCGGCTGGGGCAACAACGAACTGCAAAACTACATCCCCGCCCTGTCGGGCAGCGACACCTGCGCTGCACAGTACGACGGCATCCTGCGAATCACCGCCCGAAAACGGGGCAATCAAGTACTCTCCGTACGAATGAACACCCACGAAAGCTGGCTCTACGGATACTTCGAAGCGCGCCTCAAACTGCCCGGCGGGCGCGGTACATGGCCTGCATTCTGGATGATGCCCGCCAACTTTACCGCATGGCCCGACGACGGCGAAATCGACATCATGGAAGAAGTCGGATACCGCCCCAACTACGTATCGTCGACCATCCACTGCAAAGCCTACTACCACGGCGCCGGCACACAACAAGGAGCGGAAAAATACGTCCCCACTGCCGAAACCGATTTCCACGTCTATGCCGTCGAATGGACGCCCGACTACATACGCGGATTAGTCGACGGCGTCAGCTACTTCCAATTCCCCAACGACAAACGGGGCAACAAAGACACATGGCCATTCAACGCCCCCTTCTACCTCAAGTTGAACCTCGCATGGGGCGGCAACTGGGGCGGCGCCGAAGGCGTCGACGAAGCCGCCCTGCCCGCACGCTACGAAATCGACTATGTAAGGGTATTTCAAAAAAATTAAATTTTTTTATGTAACTTTGGCCGAAATTAATGATACTTTTTACTAAAACCGTTTATTATCATCGTATGAAAACAACCGACATCGTCCGTTGCTTAGCCGAACACAATAGATGTTTAGGTTCCCGCGCACTGTGGGAACCCAAACATAATAGATGTTTAGGTTCCCGCGCGCTGCGGGAACCCGAACACAATAGATGTTTAGGTTCCCGCGCGCCGCGGGAACCCAAACATAATAGATGTTTAGGTTCCCACGCACTGCGGGAACCCAAACACAATAGCTGTTCAGGCGCCCCTTCACCGACATTTCTTTTTTTTAATTAATATAAATATTTAAACTTTATTCAGTATGAAAAAATTACTTACTATTCACTTTGGATCGCTGCCTCTGGCTGCCCATTTTAATTATGTAACCAAATTTGTCCTGCTGCTGGCCAGCGCCGGCGAGGCCGTACAGACCGCCATAGCCGCCCTGCTGCCGACCCTGAATCAGTGGTTGGAGAAGGAAAAGAAAGCGCTGCAGTGGGTCTACAAAAGCGCCCTGACCGAAAAAATTGCCGAAGCCGACCGACGCCTCGACCATGCGCTGGCGGCCATCAATGCCGGCGTCAAACTGGCGCTTTATTCCTTAGATGCCGATACGCGGGCCGCCGCCAGCCGCCTGCAGATCATGTTGAAAGAATACGGACGGGTAGCCCATCAGTCGTACGACGAAGAATCGGGCAACGTGCGGATATTGATAGGGCAGCTCACCGGCCTCTACGCTGCCGACGTCATAACCGTCGGCCTGACGGACTGGGTAATCGAACTCCAAGCCGCCTCCGCCGAATTTGAAGCCCTGCTCCGGGAACGCGAAACGGAACAAATCGAAAGACCCGAACTCCCGGCGCAAACAATCCGAAGGAACGTAGACAAAGCCTACCATCAGATAGAAGACGTCCTCGACGCCGGCAGCACCCTCGGTGCATCGCCCGACTTCGGCGCCTTCATCGACCTGATGAACCCCGACATCGAACGCACCAACGCCGAGTTCCACAAAGCAAAACACAACATGGCGCAAGCGCAACCCGCGCCGATACCCCCGCAGCCGCACACCGGAGCGCTCGTTACCCCCACCCCCGACGTGTACTACGCCATCGCCGGCGCCGAACCCGTGAAACTCGCACTGGGCAATGACTACAACCTTACCTACAAAAACAACAAAGAGGTGGGTACGGCAGAATGTACCATCCACGGCAAAGGACAATACACCGGCAGCAAAACCATCACCTTCATCATCGAAGCAGTGTAATGGTTAATTGTTAATGGTTAATTGTTAATTGTTAATTGTTAGCTGGCGCGCCAATCGTCATTGCGAGAAGCGCAGCGACGAAGCAATCCAGATAATGGTTAATTGTTAATTGTTAATTCCGGCTTCGCCACGTTGTCTGAACTTTGATTCTTTTGATTTATATGATTTCTTTGATTTATACGATGGCCTGCGGCGGAAAGCCATGCGGCGTTCATAGTTCTTAACTCATAGTTCTTAACTCTTAGTTCACTGTATTGCGCCCTCGCAATGACAATTGGCGCGCCAGCTAACAATTAACCATTAACCATTAACAATTATTAATTATAAATTATACCAACCATGACCCACACCCACTCCACCCGACTCGGACGGCTGATGGCGCTGTCGCTGCTGCTACTCGCAGCCTGCTGCCCGACGACGCCGGAACGCTTT
>JAIRKX010000134.1 GCA_031259805.1 Prevotellaceae bacterium
GTGCCCGATAGGGCGGGGGTGGACTTCTCATTTCTACCAAAGAAGCGTGCCTAACGGCACGCGTCTTTATTTTCATTCCGTCGGTTAAAACCGACGGCAATAATTGTTCATTTTCACCCTTTCACCTTTTCACCGCGCGTAGCGCACTTCACCTTTTCACCTACTCTTAGTTCTTAGTTCTTAAAACACGTATCGTATAATATCATTTCCAAAGGCCAGTATCATCAGGGCAATCAGGAAGAGGAATCCGATCCACTGGGCGATTTCCACGACTTTGTCGCTGGCTTTGCGGCGTGTTACCAGTTCGTAGAGGGCAAACATGAGGTGTCCGCCGTCGAGCGCGGGGACAGGCAGGATGTTGAGCACCGCCAGCATGATGGATAACATGCCGCAGATTTCCCAAAAGCTGTACCAGTTCCATTCCCCCGGAAAGATGTTGGCGATCGTAATAAAGCTTCCGACCGACTTGTAGGCTTCGGTCTTCGGCGAAAAGATTAGCCGCAGTTCTTTGACATAATCTACAATGCCTTCGTAGCCTTTGGCCACTCCTGCCGGTAGCGCCGACAGGAGGTTGTAGCGTCGCGTCGTAATAGGCAGTACATCGAATACCGTCCGGCTGTATACGCCGATTTGCCCGTCGTCGTTCACCGCAGCGGCGATGTGGAGGAGCGAGTCGCCGCGGTCGACGGTCAGGTTGACCGTCTGTCCGGCGTATGCCAAAAGGGTCTGCCGGAGGTCAGGCCACAGCGCCGGCGTCGAATCGACCGCCACAATCCGGTCGCCTGCCAGTAAGCCCGCCTGCGCATTGTGCGACGTGGCCGGAATGCTGTCCACTATAAACGGGTAACGCGGTGAGAAGAGAAACTGCCGTCGTCCCAACAGCGTTCGGATATAATGTTCCTCGATAGGGAACGACAGGGTATCGCCGTCGCGCACGACCGTCGCCTCTTCTGCGCGGTTGCGTATCAGGAGGATTTGAATGTCGGCGCGCGTCTTGTTGTTCGGATGGATATTCATAAATCGCTCGACCGGCTGTCCGCCGAATGCCACAATCCGGTCGCCGTGGCGGAAGCCCATCGCCAGCGCCAGCGAATCGCAGTGTACCCCGCAGGTTACATCGCGGTTGGCAATATACTGTTCGCCCCATGTAAACAGCATGCCCCAATAAATAATGGCCGCAAAAATGACGTTGAACAGTACGCCGCCGATCATCGCAAATATCCGTTGCCATGCCGGTCGCGTCCGGTATTCCCACGGTTGCGGCGGTTGTTTCATTTGTTCTTTGTCCATGCTTTCGTCGATCATTCCGGCGATTTTGCAGTAGCCGCCAAACGGCAACCAGCCGATGCCCCATTCCGTTTTCTCGGGATGTTCCGACCATGCGGCCGGCGGCGCCGACGAAAGCCAGCTCAATTGCCACCGCCCCCCAATCCGTTTCGCCCGCAAAAGGGAAAACGATGGGTTGAAAAACAGATAAAACTTGTCTACCCGCATGCCAAATACGCGAGCAAAGAAAAAATGCCCCATCTCGTGCACAAGTATCAGCAGCGAGAGCGACAGGACCAGTTGTACAATTTTTAATAAAATCTCCATAAATAATTGTTAATTGTTAATTGTTAATTGTTAATTGTTAATTTAGTGGTTAGAATAGTCTTTTCGTCTATTTCTATTTTTTTTCTGATTCTCTTGTCGGTTTCCTGCAGGTCGGCGAGTGTGGGCGTGGCGATAAAGGGCGTTTGCTGCATGGCTTTTTCCACTAATCGCGGGATGTCGGTAAATCCGATACGGTCGTGCAGGAAGGCTTCGACCGCCGCTTCGTTAGCCGCGTTCATGGCGCAGGGCATGTTGCCGCCCTGCCGGAGGGCTTCGTACGCCAGCTCCAGACAGGGGAATTTCGACCGGTCAGGCGGCAGGAAGGTCAACGTCCCCGCCTGCGCAAAATCAATACGCGCCACGTCGAGCGGCAGCCGTTGCGGGTAACTCAGGGCATACTGGATGGGCAGCCTCATGTCGGCTACGCCCAATTGCGCCTTCACTGCGCCATCGGTAAACTGTACCATCGAATGTACGATCGAGTGCGGGTGTACCAGCACCTCAATCCGGTCGGCCGGCAAGCCGAAGAGCCAGTGCGCCTCGATGACCTCCAGCCCTTTGTTCATCATCGTGGCCGAATCGATCGTGATTTTCGCGCCCATCGTCCACTTCGGGTGGCGCAGGGCTTCGTGCTTTGTAACGGTGGCTAATTGCGCCGCCGGTGTATGCAGGAACGGCCCGCCCGACGCCGTCAGGTACAGTTTCTCCACCTCGCCCTGTTCGCCCGCCAGACATTGGAAGATGGCCGAATGTTCCGAATCGACCGGCAACAGCGGTGTGCGGTGCATCATCGCCGTTTCGATCACCAGCGCCCCCGCCGCCACCAGCGTTTCTTTGTTAGCCAGCGCCACCGGCTTATTCGCCCGAAGAGCGCACAGCGTCGGATGCAAACCCGCAAACCCGACCAGCGCCGACAGCGTTACATCGACCGTCGACCACGCCGCCACTTCGCCGATAGCCTCTGCGCCGGCAAACACCTTCACGTCGTACGGTTGCAGGGCGTCCGCCACTTCGCCGTACTTTGCCTCATTCCCGATAACTACCACATTCGGACGAAATGCGATCGCCTGCTCTATCAGCAGCGCCGCGTTATCCTGCGCCGTCAGCGCCTCTGCCGTGAATGCTTCCGGATGCTGCCCGACGACCGCCAGCGCTTGCCGTCCGATAGATCCGGTAGAACCCAGTATGGCCACTCGTTTTTTATTTGTCATTGCTCGCGCTACAGAGATTTGCAGTATTATTTTGCAGTTAGAATTTAATGTAGCGCAATGGGTCGACCGGCGAGCCGTTATGCCACAACTCAAAATGCAGGTGTGGTCCGGTGGTCAACTCGCCCGAATTGCCGACAATGGCGATAGCTTCGCCGGCCTTCACACGGTCGCCCCGTTTTTTCAGCAGTTTTTCGTTATGCTTGTATACCGAAATAATGCCGTAGTCATGCTGGAGTTGAATCACATTCCCCGTTACCGGAATCCAGTCGGCGATAATCACCGTACCATCGAGCACCGCCATGACCGGCGTGTGCGGCTGCGTTACCACATCAATAGCCGTATGGCCTGTTTGGACATTAAACGAATCCGTAATCGCGCCCTGTACCGGCGGAAAGAGGAACAGGCTCTCGATCGACATCGCCGGCGCCATCCGCTCGCCACCGCCCGACAGCGCCGGAGCGAGCGGGTTGTAGCTGTCGTTCTCCTCGATTTCGCGCCGCAGTAGCGAGTCCTCGCGCGACGGTGCAAAGGGCGTCGAGAAGTCCTTCACATGCACCGAATCGGGACGTTTCGTATCAATAGGCATAGGCGCTTTGCCCGCCAGCAGTAAGTTGATATTGGTCAGATGACGCTCCCACTGGAGCACTGTCCGCTCCAGCGAGTCGGCGCGCAGGGCGTTGTTCACCAACTTTTCGCGCGTCGTCGCATCGGGGTAGCCCGGAATAAATTCACGCAAGCCGGTAAAAGCGATCAATACGGTTACTACCACAATCAGCATCAATATAAATAACATGCCGGACACCAGCGCGCCCAATCCCGACGTCCGTAATTGCCATCGCTGATCGAGCGTCGTATCGTTGTAAACCGTCAGCCGGTATTTATTTTTCAGCATTCCGGGCTGTTTCGGCTGACTATGATCTTTTTCTTTGGCCATAATTTCATGTAATAGGGGAGCAAAGATAGTGAAAAAAAGGGAAAGGGGTGAAAGGGGGGTAGGGTGTGCGACGCCGTTCTATTGATATGGTCGCCCTAACCGGCAATCCCACCCCGCATACATTCCCCGTAGGGGCGCACCTGCGTGTGTGCCCCCATCCCCCATAAAAACAGCCGCCTCGTTGATACAAGGCGGCTGCTATTACGAAGATCCAAAATTTAAATATCACCTCGAAACCAACGACGGATTTTATTTAACGCACAAGAATGGATAGTTTATACCGGGCCAGTCTACATTTGAGCCGCCGGTATTCCAATCGAAGCTCGTGCTCCCATCCATATCATAGACAAACACGGATGACCACATCGTAACTTCATGAGTGCTAACGAACGGGTATTCGTTATTCCGCAAGCAGGTGAGTTCGTCTATTGTGGGCAGGCGCCAACCGGAGCCCTTGCTTGCGCAATAGGCGGTTGCAGCAAGCCAGTCTACGGACGTGTGATTCTCGTAGGCTACAACCGATACCCACGAGAAACCGCCACAACTCGTGAACGCTCCGTTTACGGTGATTGTTCCGGTGGCGGAGGAATCGGTGCAACTGTTGCTGTTGGTTGCGATAACCGTATAATTAAATGTGCCGGTTTCTGTAGGTGTGCCGCTTATGGTACAGGTATTCGCACTCCACGTACCGGACACGCCGGCAGGCAAACCGGCAACAGTAGCGCCGAAAGCATTGGCGGTAGCGTAGGTTATATCCGCTATAGCCTCCTCCGTTGTAACGGTCTGCACGGGTTTGTCGGAAAGCAGGCTGACGGTGGGCGCTGTGCGCACCTCGATCGTCGTACTCGCGCTGTTGATGCAGCCGTTATCATTGATAACCTTTACCCACACCGTAATGCTGCCCGTGTCGGGCATCGTAACAGCATACGTATTGTTGGCGTTGTAAGTACAGCTATCGTTACGGATGACGCAGTCGTATTCGGTCGGGGTGTCGTTGCCGGTAACATAGGGGTTGTGTCCGCAGAAGGAGCAACCGTAGGTAAAGCAGTAGGAGCCGCCGCCTGTGGCGGTGAGCGTTACCGTACTGCCGGCGCAGGCGGTCGACGGCGGACTGACGAATGCGGGTACGGGCAGGGGATGGACGACTACCGGAACAGGCACGGTAGTTGCCGTGCAGCCGGCGATGTTACGGATATGTAACGTATAGTCGGTCGTCGTCGACGGGGTGAAGGTGGCGGCGTTGTCCGTTATCCATGCGCCATTATTAAAGCTGTACGAGGCGGCGCCGGCAATGTTCGTGGCGGCGGTCAACGTAACGGTGTCGCCGACGCAAATGGTATCTGGCGAAGCAATGAAGGAAGAAATGGCCGGCGATACGGGAACCAATCCCGGGCAGCCGGTGCGGTCGGTCAACGAGGTAATACAGCCGGCGTATTGCCGCGACGGTTCGGTAATCGTACCGTTAATCAGGAAGGACGGCGTGCCGTGCAGTTCGTAAAATCCTGCGCCTTCCGTAGCGTTGGGCGGATAGTCGGAGGCGTAGGCGCACCAGTTGAAGCGGTCGCCGGCGTTGAGCCCGGCCAGCGCAACCGTAACGGCCGAGCTAAACGTCGGCGTCGTCCCCCGCAGATAAAACCCTCTTCCATTGAGCGAGCCGGCAATGAC
>JAIRKX010000148.1 GCA_031259805.1 Prevotellaceae bacterium
ACCGAACTCCTGAAGATGATTAAAAGCGCCACCCTGACAGCGAAGAAAAAAGCAAGGATGAAGGATGAAGGATGAAGGATGAAGGATGAAGGATGAACTAAGAGGTGAGAACGATGAACTAAAAATTCATACTGCATAGCTCATACCTCTTAGCTCATACCTCATACCTCATACCTCATACATCATACATCATACTTCATACATCATACTTCATATAACAATTAACCAAGAAAAAACAACTGTTACTAATAATGCTTGTCGCACTGTATGCATGTAGCGACAATACGGCAACGGAAGAACAGGAGCTGTTCGCCCCCGTCATCACCTTTGCGGAAGACAGCTATACCCTGACCGCCGGACAGCCGGCAACAGTGAGCGGCACGGTTACTTCCAACCCAGCCCTGACCCAAGTGCGCTACCTGCTGGTCAACGACGCGACCGAAACGGAATTAGGCAAAGGCTTCGTCTCCTCCACCACATTCCCCTTTACACAAACCATCACTCCGTCGACGGCCACCACCGGCTTTAAAGTCGTTGCCACGAACAAAGCCGGCGACGAAACAGCGCGTACCGTACCGATAATCCTCACCGGCGGCGGCGAGCCGCCATCGACAGAGACATACGCCTTCCCCGGCGCCGAAGGCTTTGGCCGCTATGCCACCGGCGGACGCGGCGGAAAAATACTCTACGTAACCAAACTGACCGACGACGCCTCGGAAGGCACGCTCCGCTGGGCCGTAACCCAGAGCGGCGCGCGGATAGTACTCTTTAAAATATCGGGAATCATTGCCCTGAACTCGGCGTTGAACATCAAAGTCCCGAACCTCACTATAGCCGGCCAGACAGCCCCCGGCGACGGCATGCCCGACGCGTGGGAAGACGCCAAAGGACTGAATAAAAACGACGCTGCCGACGGCGCTAAATATACCCTCAGTGCGGAATACACCAACGTCGAAATGTACATCAATGAATTATGAAGAATAAAGCATATCTTTTCATTGCGCTTTGCACACTCATCCTGCTACTGCCGACGGCCACCGCCTACGGTCAACTGCCCGTTGCTTTCCCCGGCGCCGACGGTTTTGGGAAATATACCACCGGCGGGCGTGGCGGGCGGGTGCTGATAGTCGATAACCTGCACGACGGCGGCGCGGGCAGTTTGCGCGAAGCCATACAAACAAAGGGTGCACGCACGATTATCTTCCGCGTATCGGGCACGGTTTTCCTGAAGTCCGCGCTGATCATCGACCACGACAGCCTTACCATCGCCGGCCAAACAGCGCCGGGCGACGGCATCTGCATCGCCGGCTACCCGGTCAAAATAAAAGCCGACAACGTCGTGATTCGCTACCTGCGCTTCCGCCTGGGCGACATCGGCAACGTGCAGGACGACGCCATTTCCGCCGCCAGACAACACGACATCATCATCGACCACTGTTCGATGAGTTGGAGCACCGACGAGTGCGCATCGTTCTACGACAACGAAAATTTCACGCTGCAATGGTGTATCCTCTCCGAGAGCCTGCGGCAGAGTGTCCACATGAAGGGCGCACACGGCTACGGCGGCATCTGGGGCGGCAAGCGCGCCTCGTTCCACCACAACCTGCTGGCGCACCACAGCAGTCGCAACCCGCGCTTCTGTGGCGCACGTTATCACGAACAGACAAAGGAAACTGAAATAGCCGACTTCCGCAACAACGTTATCTACAATTGGGGGTTCAACAGCAGCTATGCCGGCGAAAACGGGCAGTACAACATAGTGAATAATTACTACAAGCCCGGCCCCGCTACACAGAAAAAGGTGCGTAGCCGCATCCTGGAAGCATGGCAAAGCAAGGACGGGCGGGGTTTTCATGACTTCGGCCGCTTTTACGTGGCCGGCAACGTGATAGAAGGCCATGACGCGGTAAGCGCGAACAACTGGGAAGGTGTGAACTACAAACTGTACATAGAGCGGGAAGGCATCGACCGCGATGTTACCCGCTCCGATTCGCTGTATACACGTTGCCGCAGCGCACAGCCGTTTGAGTACATCATCGATACGCAACACGGTGCGCAAGAGGCTTACGAGGCGGTGTTACAACATGCCGGCGCTTCGCTTGTTCGTGACGCCATCGACCGCCGTATCATTGACGAAGTACGCAAGGATGCTTTCACCTACGGCGACAAGGGCATGATTGACTCGCAAACACAAGTCGGCGGATGGCCGGAACTGATCTCGCAGCTTGCCCCGTTTGATTCCGACAACGACGGTATGCCCGACGCATGGGAAGACGCCCGCGGACTTAATAAACACAACCCGGCTGACGCCATAGCTTGTACGATCAGCACGGATTATACCAATATCGAAATATACATTAATGATTTAATCCAATAAATTATGAAAAAGATTATGCTTATCGCGGTTATTACTGCCGTACTGACCGGCTGCGTATCCCCGGAAGGGGAAATGTCATGGGCGGTACGCATGGCCGACTCCGAAATGCAACGCGCTCCTGAAGCCTGGCAACTTGACTTCCAGAAGAAGCTGAAATGGGACTACACCTTCGGCCTCGAAGGTATGGCCTTTATCCAACTGTCGGAAGCCACCGGCAATGCTAAATACTTCCACTACATCGAAGCCTACGCCGATACCATGATTAACGACCGCGGCGAAATCCGCACCTACAAACTGTCAAACTATAACATTGACCACCTCAATCCGGGCAAGATGCTCTTCGCCCTGTACGAAAAAACGCATAAGGAAAAATATAAAAAAGCACTGGAACTGTTATATTCGCAACTGAAGACGCATCCGCGCACAAGCGAAGGCGGATTCTGGCACAAACTCCGTTACCCGCACCAAATGTGGCTCGACGGCCTGTATATGGGCGCACCGTTCTACGCCCAATGTATTGGCTTTTTCCATGAACCCGACTCGCTGTACGATGACGTCATCAACCAGTTCGTTATCGTAGCCCAACGCACCCGCGACCCTGCCAGTGGTCTCTTCCGCCATGCGTATGACGAAAGCCGCGAGCAACGCTGGGCTGACCCCGCAACCGGACAGTCGGCGTACGCATGGGGACGTGCCATGGGCTGGTTTGCCATGGCGCTGGTCGATGTGCTCGACTTTATTCCCATTGACCATCCGCGCCGCGGCGAACTTATCGCCATTTTAAATACAGTGGCCGAAGGCGCGAAGAAATATCAAAACCCCGACGGCGTGTGGTACCAAATCCTCGATCTGGGCGGACGCGAAAAGAACTACGCCGAAGCCACTTGCTCGTGCATGTTCGCCTACGCGCTACTGAAAGCCACCGGCAAGGGCTACATCAATGCCTCATATAGGGAAACCGCCATGAAAGCATGGGAGGGCATCTTAAACACATTTGTGAAAGAAGATGACGCCGGTGCCCTGCACCTCACACAGTGCTGCGCCGTGGCCGGCCTCGGCGGCGACCCCTATCGTGACGGAAGTTACGATTATTACATGAGCGAACCCGTCCGCAGCAATGACCCCAAAGGCGTCGGCCCGTTTATCATGGCTTCGCTTCTAATGGAGAATTAGGAATTATTGTCCGTATTGCACTCATCTTTTAGTAGATTTTACCTACTTTTGCAATCGCTAATAAACAACCAACAACTAACAATCAACAATAAATGGACTTCTTAAACGAAAACTTCCTGCTACACACTCCCACGGCGCGGGAGCTTTACCACAATCATGCGGCCACGATGCCGATCATTGATTACCATTGTCACCTCAACCCCGAATACATTGCCGCCGACCATCGCTTCAACAACCTCACGCAACTTTGGCTCGAAGGAGACCACTACAAATGGCGGGCGATGCGTGCCAACGGCATCGACGAGCGCTTTTGCACCGGAGAAGACACCGAAGACTGGGAAAAATTTGAAAAATGGGCAGCTACCGTGCCTTACACTATGCGAAATCCACTTTACCACTGGACACATCTCGAACTGAAAACGGCATTCGGCATCACGAAAATCCTCAAACCCGAAACGGCCCGCGAAATCTATGAC
>JAIRKX010000114.1 GCA_031259805.1 Prevotellaceae bacterium
TGCTTCGCGGAGCCTGCCCCGAGCGTAGCGTGGGGGCTCGCAGTCGCAATGACGGCTTCGCAGCGATAAAATAGATAAAAGGATAAAAACATAAAAAAAACATAAATCAATACACAAAGCTATGGCAAATGAAAAAAACAGTGTAATAGTAGAACTCTACGACCTCGTCTTTACCGACAGGCCGGACGACCGTTTCGGTCGCGTAGTAACCACCAAATCGTTAAAAGAAGACGACCTGATCCGCCTCGCCGTACAGCGACGCACCGACCTGAACCCCTCCTCGCTCCGTTCGTCGCTCGACATCCTCAAAGAGGTGGCCGCCGAAGAATTAGCCAACGGCGCATCGGTCTATTTCGGGCTGGGCTACTTCCGTTTATTAGTAAACGGCGTATTTACAGGCGACCATGCCAAATGGGACCCCGCGCAACACAGCCTCCGCGTAAAAGCCACCCCCAGCCCGGAACTGCGCGAAAAGGTAAACGGCATCCACGTCAATGTACTGGGCATGGCGCAAAGCAGCTTAGTCATCAACACCGTTACGGACGTAGCGTCAGGCGAGACGAACACGCGCCTCACCCCCGGCGGCGGCGTCAACCTTGCGGGAATCAAAATCCGCATCGTCGGCGACAGCCCCGACAACGGCCTCCGGCTCATCGAGCAGACCTCCGGCACGATTACCCTCATCCCCGGCACGACGATTCTCACCAACGAGCCGTCGAAGGTATCGTTCATCGTACCCGCCGACCTGCCCGCCGGCGACTACAAACTGAGCCTCACCACGCAATACTCGCACGGCTCCACCCTGCTCAAAACCCCGAAAACATATGTGTTCGATTATGTATTGGAAGTGTAACGCAGTCATCGAACTCGGAGCAGTACGACCATCGAACTCGGAGCAGTTCGATTACCGTACTCGGAGCAGTTCGGTCATCGAACTCGAAGCAGTACGGTCGTCGTACTCGAAGCAAATAAATTAAAAAACATACAGTAAAATGACAAAACATGTAATCAGGACAGCGCTCGGATGGTCTCTCGGCCTGCTCCTGCTCGTCTCCTGCGAAAAGGAGACCCCTGAAGAGACACACACAACGGCGCCCACGGTTACTTTTGCCGGCGTCGTCGACGCCGGCGAACACAAACTGAAAGTAGGCGAGAGCGTAACCCTGACCGCTATCGTAGAAAATGCGGTCAATCCAATCTTCTCGTGGAAAATCGACGGTAAAATCATTTCCACCGAACGCTCCCTGTCCTTTGTGGCCGAAAAGTTGGGCGAGTATTTCGCGAACTTCCGCGTCGACGCCGAAAACGGCACGGCGGAAGGACAGGTCAAGATTTCGGTACTCGAAAAACTGCCGCCGCAAATCACCTTACCCGCCGCCGCCGTAGCCTTTATCGGCGTCGACAAGGTGTTTACCGCCGAAGCCGACAATGCCGAAAATGCCACGTATGTATGGCGGTTGAACGGCGAAATCGTAAGCACAACGGACGTATACACCTTCAACGAAACGGACATGGGCGACTACCTGCTTTCCCTGAAAGTAATCACCGACGACGGGCAGGACTTAAAAACCATTACCATAACCGTATTGCCCGAACAGCAACCCACCCTCTTCTTCGACAATGGCCGCTACTATTCGTCCGCCAATGCCGGCGAACGGCGGAAGATGACCGTACCCATTGGTAAAAGTTTAGCGCTGGCGCCGGTAATACTCAATATCTCGAACCCGACGACGTTCGAGTGGAAAGTAGAAGGAACGGTGCAAGCGGAAACAGGGGCGTATTTCACCTTTACCCCGCAGGAGCAAAAAGCCTACCGTATCACTGTAACCGAGCAAAGCACAAATGCAACAGGCGAAGTAGAAGTAACCTGCACGCCGCCCGAAGGGACTCACAAGCGTACGGGAGGCGCAAACAAATATGCCACCGACGCCTTCTACTACATGCCCGCGCCCGGCCAGTTTGTCAACAGCATCTCGGCCACCACCCCGACGGCTGCCCTCAATGCCTTGCAGAGTTGGTGCGGGGTAAGCGGTTCGTATTTTCACATCGGCGCTTTCGGCGGATACTTTATCGTAGGCTTCGACCATAGCGTAGAGAACAAAGCAGGCTTCCCCGACCTGGGCATTGCAGGCAACCCGTTTGCCAGCTGGTGCGAGTCGGGCGTCGTCTGGGTAATGCAGGACGAAAACGGCAACGGCCTGCCCGACGATACATGGTACGAACTGCGCGGCAGCGAAACCGGTAAACCCGAAACCACGCAACGATACGCCCTTACCTATTACAAGCCGGCGTCCACCGACAACTATCCCCTGTGGACGGACAATATGGGACGCACCGGCGCCGTCAACACCGGTTACCCGAAATTCATCACCGAAACATGGTACACTCTGGTAGGCACCTGCCTCAATTCAACCTTCGGAATAGACGCCGGGCGGGAAACATCCAAATGCTACGACTGGGGCTACGTCGACGGCATCAACAACGCTGCCGACCGCCCCAGCGGGCAATTCTGGATCGAAGACGCCATACACGTAGACGGCTCTTCCGCCAACCTGCAATACATCGACTTCGTCAAAGTACACACCGCCATAAATTCACAGGGCTCCATCGTAGGCGAGATTTCCACCGAAGCCTATATCCCCACCGACTTAAACTTTCAATGATTAATTATAAAAGAAGAATAAAATGAACACACATACAATAAAAACCTGTTTGCTCTTACTGTGGACAGCGGCATTTGTCGCCGCCTGCGACAAGAACGAACAAGACCCCTTTGCGGGAAAAGACAGCTACATCACCGCCTTCAGCCTGCAACAGGGCGAAGCGGTATTCCATGCCGCCATCGCCGGCGAAGTGATAACCCTTACCGTCCCCGAAGGCGTCCCGCTCATACAGGCAAAAGCCACCGTAAAGCTTAGCGAAAACGCTACAATATACCCCGACCCCGCTACCATTACCGACTGGGACGAAGAATGCCGATTTGTCGTAACCGCCCACAACGGCGCCAGGAGCACGTATAAATATACGGTCGCCCGCCGCGGCATTGCCCACAGCGGCGCTGTTCTCCTCGAAACGCAGGCCGACGTCGACGCCTTCGGACAACAAGGCATTACCCTCCTCGACGGCAACCTGACCATCGGACGCTCCACCGGCACAGACTCCATCACCTCGCTCGCGCCGCTCGAAAGCTTGAAAGGGATTACCTATCTATTAACCATCAACCCCACCTGCGCCATCACCGGACTGGAAGGGCTGCAAAACCTGGCACATGCGGGCGGCCTGCAATTTGGCGGCACCACCACAGCTACCGCATTGAAACGCCTCGAAACGCTGGCATTACCCGCCCTGAAAACCGCTGGCAGCATCAACCTGCAAAATACCGTAACGGTTATTGTCGAACTGCCCGAACTTACCAGTGTGTCGAAACAATTTAGCTTAAACTGCCCGCTATGGCAATTGCAATTGCCCAACCTGCAATATGCCGGCAGTCTGACGCTCACCACCGTGTCCGGCAACTCCACCGCCACGCTGACAGCCGTGTCGCTACCGGCGTTAGAAGAGGTCGGCCTTGTCAGCATTTCCTATTTCCCGAAACTGTACAAGATAGAGCTTCTCGAACTGAAAAAGATGGACGGCATGACCCTTACCCGGATGCCGCAATTATCGTTCATCCATGCGCCCCAATTGGCGGAGATTACAGGAAGCGCTACGTGTAGTTATTTGAACACCCTGTCGGAAATGGGCTGGCCGGAGCTGCAACGCGTCGGCACGCTCGACTGCTCGTATTGCGACGGATTGAGCACATTCGATTTCCCGAAGCTCACGAACGTAAATACAATAGACTTTGTTAGCCTTCCTGCGTTATCCGGCTTTTCCGGATTCTCGGCATTGCAGACCGTCGGCACGTTTACCTTTATGTATTCGGCTATGGACAGGATTGCATTTCCCGCCGCCCTGCAACGTATCGACCATTTGTCTATTGACTTCCGACAAGGCTATGGCTTGGTTTCCGAGATTAACGTGGCGGGGATAGCTCTCGGCAAGTTGTCGGTATTAGCCGATGCAGTACGCGCCAAGCTTGTGGGCGATGAGACATTCCATGGCACGCTGGTGATTAATCCGACCGGAGCTTCCAATGGAACGACCATTCTTTTTCCGGAATTGACAGGCTTTAGCGAGATAGATTCGTTGTACCTGCCGTCGGCGAATATGAATAACGTGCATGTGGCAGGCGTTCGTAAAATCAACAAGGGTATTTTTATGACCAGTGGGAGCAGTCGCCAAACGCATGCATTCAGTCTCCCCGATCTGGAAGAAGTAGGCGGCACACTCTACATTGACTACTACGCCATGGGAACTTCCTCTTCCACTCCCTTTACCTCCGTTGAGTTCAATAAACTGAAACATGTGGGCGGCTATTTTTTCCTGACGGCCACAGGGAGTTCGGCGACGACCATAGCCTGTCCTGAATTGACAAGCATCGGCGGCGACTTTAAATTGAGCACCTGCTATGACTATTCTACTACATATCGAGGATTTGAGACCCTGCATTTCCCAAAACTGACTACGATTAACGGGAAACTGACTATCCATTCGGAAAGCACCTCCAGAAGCAATACCAAGCTAAAAGACCTCAACGGCTTTTCCGCGCTGACTAAGGTAAAAGCCATAGAAGTAACCCGGCAGGGAGCGCTCACAGACTACTCAGGGTTAAAGAACGCATTTGAAGCCAATCCGTGGGGAGCAAGCGACTGGTCGGCCACCAACAACGACTACAATCCCACATATCAGGATTTGCAAGCTGGCAACTGGACGAAGCCATGAGAAGTTAAGAACGAAGAACGAAGAACTAAAAGTTAAGAGTTAATAATACATGATTCAATAAAAACATCAAAGAATGAAAACATATACAATAAAATTCTGTTTGCTGCTGCTGACAGCGGCGCTTGTTGCGGGATGCAACAAGGAAGAAGAAAGCCTTTTCAAAGGCAATGATAACTACATCGCCGCTTTCACATTGACGAAAGACAGCGTTACACTGAATGGCGCAGTATCGCCCGATGCGATTATCCTTACTGCGCCCGAACAGCTTTCTCTGGAAGGGGCTACGGCTACCGTTACGCTAAGCGAAAACGCAACCATCACGCCCGACCCCGCTAAGGTTACCGACTGGAACACGGCGCAAACCTTTACCGTAACCGCCTACAACGGCGCAACGCAAACCTACGCCTACCACGTGGAACGGCATCTGATTTCGCTGGACAGCGATGTGATTTTGCTTACGCAAGCCGATGTGGAAGCATTTGCGGCGGAACTGGAAGCGCAGGACATTGACCAGCTCAACGGCGCCATTACCATTGGCGCTGCCACCGGGCAGGATAC
>JAIRKX010000115.1 GCA_031259805.1 Prevotellaceae bacterium
ATCAGCTATTCCGACAATCTAAGCAACGGTATCACTACCGGACAAGGCTCCAACCGCGGCGGGGTGGTATTGTCGGTAGTCAACCTGCCTACCAGTATCGGCATCAAAGACCCGGTAACAGGCTTGTACAACCGCGCATTTTATGGAGAAAATATAGTTAATCCGGTAGAAGCGCTGGAAAACGGCAAGAATAACAGCAGTCGCGAAAACCGGTTGATTGCTACGGGTAATGTGCTGCTGACCTTCCTCCCCGAATTGACGTTTAAATCATCGTTTACCCTCGACCGGCGCAATGCCCTCAGCACCGGCTTCACACCGCCCGTCCACGCCGCCGACCGCGACGACTGGGGCAGCGGGTGGGACAGCCGCAATATGAATACCCTACTGGTGTTCGACAATATCCTGTCGTTTAAGAAAGCATTCGCCAAGCATACGCTGGAAGCCATGCTGGGCAGTTCGTGGACGGATTCCGATTACACCAACAGTTGGATCAACGCTACGCACTATCGGGACGGCCAGATTAAGACGCTGAACGTCGCTAATAAAATTGCATGGGACAACACCGGCACAGGCGGCGCACAATGGGGCATTATGTCGTATTTTGGTCGCGTGGCGTATAACTTCGACAGCAAATATTTATTTACCGCTAATGTGCGCGCCGACGGTTCGTCAAAGCTGTACCCCGACCACCGCTGGGGCGTCTTCCCATCGTTCTCTGCCGCATGGCGCCTGTCGTCGGAAGAATTTATGAGCGCTCTGGAATGGTTGGACGATTTGAAAATCCGTGGCGGCTGGGGACAAACGGGGAACCAGTCGGGCGTAGGCGATTATGCCTATTTGCAAAACTACAGCGTTACCCGTGTGCGGTGGTGGGATGAAGGACAGAGCAATGCAGTGGCCACTATCCCCGTATCCAACCTGCGTGCCGCTGATCTAACGTGGGAAACCACCTCGCAGACCGGCGTCGGCGTAGATTTGGCATTGTTTAATCGCTTGAACGTAACAATGGATTATTATTACAAACGCACGATCGACATGTTGATGAACGTGTCGCTGCCTGCGGGCGCCGCCGCTGTCAACAGCATTACACGCAACGAAGGCGTGATGACCAACCATGGATTCGAATTTTCGGTCAATTCGCGCAACCTGCAAGGCGAACTGGCATGGGATACCGACTTCAATATTTCGTTTAACCGGAATAAATTAGAATCGCTGGAACTGCGGAAAATCTACTACGCCGCTACCACTACCGACGCCCTGCACGAACTTCCTGTCGTACGCAATGAGCCGGGGCGGTCGATGGGCGGCTTCTGGGGATACATCAGCGACGGCGTAGACCCCGAAACCGGCGAGTTGATGTACCGCGACCTGAATAACGACGGCAGGGTTAGCTCGACCGACAAAACCCATATCGGCGACCCCAATCCTGATTTTACATTCGGACTGACGAACACCCTTTCGTGGAAGAATTTTAACCTGAGTATATTTTTGCAAGGCTCCTACGGCAACGATATTTTCAATGCCTCAAAATATGAGTTGGAAGGGATGTTCAGCCTGTCGAATCAATCGACACGCGTACTCGACCGCTGGCGCACGCCCGGACAAATTACCGACGTGCCTAAAGCAGGCTGGAGCATCGAACCGTCGTCGTATGTGATTGAAGACGGCAGTTACCTGCGGGTGAAAGATATTACGCTTTCGTATAATTTCTCCGGCCTTTTCCTCCAAAAATTAGGCATCTCCCGCCTGCAACCCTATTTCACGGCGCAAAACCTGCTCACATGGACGCAGTATTCGGGCATGGACCCCGAAGTCAACCAGTGGGGCAACAGCGGCGCCGTGCAGGGCATTGATTGGGGAACGTATCCGCATAGCCGGACGTATGTATTTGGAATTAATGTTGAATTTTAAAACTAAAAAAATATGAAACGTAAAAACATACTTTTATTTGTTATCGTGGCGCTCATTGCCGCATCCTGCTCGCTGGATTATGATCCGGTGGGGAACCATTCGGACGTAACCGAAGGCATCGTTACCGACAGCGTAAGAATTGTCTTTAAAGATAAAGCGTCCGTATTAAGCTACCGTATCATCCTGCACGATAAATACGCAAGTCGGCAGGAACACTGGTATCTGGATATGCTTTTGCTCAACGAAAGCCATTCGGACAATGCGTATGCCGGCTCTCCAAACAACGAAACTACGCCCTTTGAGGTCAACTCCATTGAGGGGTCTAACAACAACCTGTATCGCGACTGGACAAGATACATGGAAGATGTAGGGGTGGTCAATTTGTTTATCAATAATATCGACGCTTGCCCCGATCCGGCGCTCACGGCTGCCGAACGGGCGCAGTACAAGGCGGAAGCGCTTATTTTCCGCTCCATGATTTATTTCGACATGGCGCGTATTTGGGGCAATGTGCCGCTGATTACTACTACTGCCGGCGATATTACGTCTGAAACCATAGCGGAGGTGTATGACTCATACTTTCCGCCGCAGACATCGGAGCTGGAGGTTTACCAGCAAATAGAACAAGATTTGCTGGAGGCGCTGAATAATGCGCCCGACAATGACCCGAACGACAAAACGCAATTTTCCAACACCGTTGCCCGCACCCTGCTGGCAAAAATATATGCCGAAAAGCCGTTGCGTGATTACGACAAGGTCATTCAATACTGCGACGCAGTAGGCGCCGACGGAATTGATTTGGAAAGCGATTTCAGCACGTTGTTTGGCGTGGTACTGCAAGACCCCTCCCAACCGGTCGGACAGAATAATCCGGCAATAGCACCCATTACGCGCAACAGTAAGGAAGTAATCTACGAAGCGCAATATGTTACCGGCGCCGCTAACTGGCTATCCTGGATGTTCGGACGAACATTGGAAAACTGGACATTCTATTTTGAATGGGCAAAATGGATCACGCCTTCGCGCGACCTATTCAAGGCATTCCAGAATGAAGGAGACACCAAACGGCTTAACGAAACAGTGGTGTGGTACGACTGCGGATGGTCTATTTATTATCCGGCCGCCAACTATCCGTTTATGTACAAATACCGTTCGGGGTACAACAATATGATTAAATACCGCTATGCCGACCTGCTGCTGCTGAAAGCCGAAGCGTTAATTATGAAAAACAATCCCGATTTTGCGGGCGCGAAAGCCCTTATCGACCGCATCCGGCAACGCGCCAACCTGAGCGCCCTGCCCGCATCGGTTACGGCCAACAAAGAAACCATGCTCAACGCCCTGCTCAAAGAACGGCGGCTGGAATTGGCATTGGAAGGCGAACGCTGGTTTGACCTCGTGCGCCTCGACAAAGTAGAGGAAGTGATGAATGCGGTATATGCCAAAGACCCGGGGCGTCCGGCACAGAAGTATCCGTTTACGCAGAACTCCTATAAACTGCCCATCCCGCAAACGGTCATCGACGAAAACCCCAATCTCGTGCAAAACCCGGGATACTAAACAATGAACAATGAGTAATGAATAATGGCATCACGCAATTGTATAATTCGTATAAAACTATAAAACATGAAAAGGACAGCTAACATTTTTTTGATGAGCATGGCAACGCTATTTTTATTGGCGTCCTGCGACGACAACAGGTATGGCGATCCGCCACAGGCATCCATACCTGTCATTACCTCGGCGGCCATAGAGCCGGCCACGTTTACCTACGGCGATTCCGTAACGATTACGGCCGCCGTCTCCGACCCCGAAATACCGCTTTCGGCATTGACCGTAAACCTTATGGTGGACAATAGAACGGTACCCGTTACGGCGCTCGACTTGCGCACAGGCGAAACAAGCGCCGACGTGTCGGCAAAAATCTTTATCCCGTTAGTCGAAAACATGCCCGACAATGCGCCGGTTAGTTTTGTATTGACGCTTGCCAATATCCGAACAGGCAAGGCTACCCGCGAATTGACCGGCTTCACGGGAAATCGCCCTTACTTTACACAATTGTACTTAGTCATAGATAACGGCGGAGTATATCCCCTGACGCCACAAGCCGGCAACAGGGATAACTATGCCGTAACCGACGTGGTACTGAGCCGGTCGTTTACCTACCGGATAGCCCAAAAAATTACTGCCGGCAATCAGATAGATTATTCGGGGTTGGTGTGGGGCGACAGTAACGGCAAAATACAACTCATCGGAGAAACCGGCGGCAGTCTCTTTGCATTTGCAAACAGCGACATCACCACCGCCTTTACGTTCGACAACTATCGTTTTGAGGCGTCACAAACCGGCGCGGCGTATGCGACGCCCAATTTTATGCTTGACGATTTTACGGAAACCACTATCGACGGGGAAGAATTTTACACACGGCAAGTAGCCTTGACAAAAAATCAAGAATACAACGTGTATAACGACCTCGCGTCACAAATCCTCGTGTATAACATGGACTTCTTCGACCGTATCAATCCGAATAAGGTGAAATTCCTTGGCGAAACAGGCGACTATACCTTGTACTATAATAAAACCAGTCAATATGTGGCGTTGTTACCGGAAACTTCACCGGCTTACCCCGATTATATCCTGGTTACTGGCGGCGGCATCGGCTATCCAAGCAAAATAGCGAAAGAACATGCATGGTGGGGCTTTGGCGATGTCCGGAACTTCCTGTTGACTCGCAAGATTTCTGCCGATGTGTATCAGGTTACCATGTTTATTCTGTCGCCCAGTGACCAATATGGTTGGATAGGTTTCAAACCCTATGAAAATACCAGTTGGGGCGGCGAAAAAAAATACGATGCGTTTACCTATACCGGGCTGCCCATTCTGGAAGGCACGCCGGGCAGTAATATCTTCCCGAAGGTTGGTATAGAGGAAGGAATATATCGCCTGACGATTGACTGGAGCGCCAATACCATTAATGTAGCATCGGTTGACTTACCGTAAAAGTAACACACATGAAAAAATACATTTATCTAAGCATATTTCCGGTTCTCGTTTGCTTCTTTACGTTAACGGTGTGGGCATGCAAAGGCGTCCCTTCGGACAATCCCGATACGCCCGTTACGCCGGCGGAGCAGGGCGATGTAACGATGTACATAACGACCGCTAATCGCGCGTATGACTTTA
>JAIRKX010000174.1 GCA_031259805.1 Prevotellaceae bacterium
GAATAATGCAACAACGCACGTCATTCCGAGCGAAGCGAGGAATCTCCTCATACCCGCACCTACCGTCATTGCGAGAAGCGTAGCGACGAAGCAATCCAGAAACGGACAAACTCGCTGGATTGCTTCACGGCTCGTGCCTCGCCGTTCGCAATGACGCAACACAATTAACAATTAACAATTAAGCAAACCATACCATGAAAAAATATTCTCTTACCGTCCTGCTCCTGATTCTCCTTTGGGGATTCGGGAGTTTCTGTTATGCGCAGAGCGTGGTGTGCGTCGAGCAGCTCGGCGCTGATTATACGGTTTCGACCGTTAGCTTCCGCGTCTATTGGGATGCGGCTCCGCAGGCGCCCCGCCACCGCGATACGGTGTGGCTGTTCGTCGATTACCAGCCCATCGCCGTCAACGGCTCGCTGGGCGTATGGACGCCGGCGACGCTGACCAATCCCGCAGCTACCTCGCCGGGAGAGGTCATCGCCGGCTCGTTGAACGGGAGGGGTTTTTATCTGAAGGGGACGCCCATCGCGCCGTTTAGCTCAATCGTTACCGTCACGTTGGCGGGGCTGAGCGCCGGCGAGCGCTTCAACTGGTGCGCCTACGTTACCGACTATCCGCCGAATGCCACTATAGGCGCGGGATTTTATGAGTTGCA
The DNA here is from genome assembly GCA_031259805.1 of Prevotellaceae bacterium. GTDB lineage: Bacteria > Bacteroidota > Bacteroidia > Bacteroidales > UBA932 > JAIRKX01. Next base: position 656 of record JAIRKX010000174.1, read on the forward strand.
CGGCACGCCGCCGTTTGAGGTGAATAGCTATAAGCTGGCCGCCGGCGTGCGTACCTACACCGGCTGCATCACGTCGCTGACCGACGCTACGGGCTGTCCGGGGCTGATTCCCGTGTCGCCGGCTATTTCGTCCTTCATCGCGCAGCCCGATACCATTTGCGTAGGCGATACCGTTACGCTCACCGCCTCCGCCTCCGATGCTACAGAATACAGTTTCGACGACGGCAGCGTGTGGACAACCCTCTCCGCCGCCACCTTTACGCCCTCCATCATCCCGACGACCGAGTATATCGTCAAGGCGCGCAACCCTGCCCACTGCGAGACAAAGGCCACTGTGCCGGTAACGGTTTACCCCCGGCCTGTGGCGGAATTCGTCAACCCGCCCTTGACCGCCTGCGCCGGCAGCACCGTTACGCTCACCGCCTCGGGCGGCGGCTCCTACTGCTTTACCTACGCCTGCGCCGCCTGCGGTCGCAACCCCTACGCTACCGGCAACGACGTCCCGACCGAATACGACTGCTTCATCCAAAACGATAGCTGTACCTTCAGCACCACTAATACGTATCAGGTTACGATGCCCGACACGGGGCAGGTTACGGTCCGGGTGCGGGTGATCAACGACAACGGCTGCGTGGATAGCGCGAGTACGACGATTACGATTACGCCGCCGCCGCCGGCGCCTGTACTGGCGGCTTCGGCGACCTACTGCACCTCGTCCGCCGCCATCCCCTTCACGGGCGTGGCCGGCTATAGCTATCAGTTACAAGATAACCTGCTGCAAGGCGTAGGCGCTTCCACCTTCGGCGCCGGCCCGCTGACGCTCCCCATCACAACCACCGGCGCTTATACCGTAGTCGTTACTGACGCCGCGGGCTGCACGGCGGTGAGCAATGCGCAGGAGGCGACGGTGGCGGCCGCCCCCACTATTACCCTTACTACAGGTAATAGCAGCCGAACGGTAACTATCGGTACGGCTATTACGAAAATACAATACGCTACCGCTAATGCTACCGGCGCTACCGCTACCGGTTTACCCGACGGCATTTCCGAGTCGTGGGTTTCGGACGTATATACCCTAACCGGTACGCCTACGAAACTCGACACGTTTGATTATATCGTTACCACCACCAATAATAACGGGTGCCCCGATGCTTCTGCTAACGGGACGATTGTTGTAGCTGCTGGTTGTATTCCTGCTACTTTTTCCTTAGGCGCTGTTGGTTTTACCAGTAATGATATATACAGCAGGAACGGTTTAATTATATCCTCTCCGGTAACCGCCACTTATTGTACTGGTCGTTGCAGTAGCTTTGACGGAGGTAGTTCCGGGGCGTTTAAGGCTGACTGTGCTCCGAGTTCGCTGTTTAGTGGGCATTTGTTTTCGTGGTGTATGGTGATGCAGTATGCAGACCAATTATGTCCAAGCCCCTGGCGTGTTCCCACGGCAGAAGACCATTGTCTATTGGTCAACGGTAGTACCAGCAATTACACAGGCATAGAAAGTACTTTCAATAATGTCGTTGGCTACGCCTATACGGGCTCCGCGCTCTCCGGCTCGTGCAGCACGCTTTCGTATGGCTACTATTGGTCTTCTTCTGAACACAGTGATGTCGGCGCGTATTTCTTGGGCTTCAATAGTATCACTACCAACCCGCAGACCAACAGTTTCAAGAACTACGGGTTCGCCTTGCGATGCGTGCAGGATGCGCCGTAATTTTAAATTTTAAGCAATATTCATGGCAGCCGTCTTGTACCAACGAGGCGGCTGCTTCTTTAGGGGGTGGACAGGAGGCGTCCTAATTAAAAATGCTATCTTTGCCGAAACAACATATTATACTCATGAAAGTATCCGAATTAGTAGAGGCATTAGAATTAACTGTTTTTGGCGGGGCGCAGGGGCTTGATGCTCCGGTATCCGGCGGCTATTCGTCGGATTTATTAAGCGACGTGATGGGGTTTGCCGACGCCGGTCAGGTATGGATTACGCTACAGACCCACAAAAATACATTGGCGGTAGCATCGCTTAAAGAATTATCGGCTATTATACTGGTCAAGGGCTTTCGCCCCGACGCCGACGCGCTGGCGCAAGCCAACGAAGAAGGCATCCCGCTCCTTGGTAGCGACCGCGGCGCGTTCGAGACGGCCGGGCAACTCTACCGCCTGCTTTGCTCCTGCGGCGTCGTCGGATAATATCGCTGTCAACCTTCCGGTATTCGCTTATGGACATGACTTCCGACCTCTCTGTTTTTCGCGCCGACTGGCACATTCATACTGTACTGTCGCCTTGTGGCGATCTGGAGATGACGCCCTGTCATATTGTGGACGAAGCCAAAGCGCGCGGGCTGGATATTGTCGGTATCTGCGACCATAACACGACCCTGCAATGCGCCGAGGTGAAAAAAGTCGGCGACCGCGCCCACCTTTTTGTGCTCTGCGGCGCGGAGGTAACAACGCGCGAGGAAGTGCATTGTCTGGCCTTTTTTGAAACGCCGGCGACGTTGGCCGCATTCCAATGTTTTTTGGACGCCCATCTGCCGCACGTGCCCAACCGCGTCGACATCTTCGGCCATCAACTGCTGGTCGACGCTCAGGAGCAGGTGCTGGACTCCGTCCCGTACCTGCTCCTGAGCGCACTGACAAAAAGCATTGACGAGGTCGCGGCAGAAGTGCACCGGCTGGGCGGCCTTTTTATACCGGCGCATATCGACAAGGCGCAGCACAGTCTCCTGAGTCAGCTGGGCTTCGTGCCGCGCGACTTGCAGGTAGACGCGCTGGAACTGACGCCGCGCATTACGACGGACGATTTTATACGGCAGCATCCCGCGTTAGCCGGTTATCGGTTTATCCACTCGTCCGACGCCCACATGCCGGACGAAATCGGACGCGCCTGCACGGAACTACTACTGAAAGAATGTACTTTTAAAGAAATAAAAAACGCATTACATCATGGACGACTGGCATAAAAAAGTATTGGCGGAAACGCATCAGATCCCGACGTATTTCGTCGATTTTGAACAAAAGATGACCATCCCCAGCCTGTTTCTGCTGATGCAGGAAGCCGCATGGCGACAAGCAACCCGACACGGGTTCGGCTACCGGCAGTTGCAGGAAAAAGGCCTGTTTTGGGTATTGGCCAAAATCAAAGTAATCATACGCCACTACCCGCAATGGACAGACACCATCCGGCTCGAGACATGGAGCAAAGAACCGGAACGGCTGACGGCTTACCGCGATTTTGAGGGCTTCGACGCACACGACCGCCGGCTTTTCGCGGCTACATCGGCATGGCATATCCTGAGCGCGGCGACGAACCGTCCGCAATCGCTCGACGATTTCCGGACGCGCTTCCCCATCCCTGAAGGCCGTCATGCAATCGAAGAAAAACCCGCGAAACTGCCCTCTCCGGTCAACCCCGCAACAACCGCCGCCGCCACCGTGCTCCCGAGCGACATCGACCTGCACCGGCATGTCAACAATACCCGCTATGTACAATGGGTGTTAGACTGTTTTCCTTTTGCGTTCCTGCAAACGCATCGCATTCGCGAAATAGAAGTGAACTTCCTGCAGCAAGCCAAAGTTGCCGATACGTATCGGGTAGACACCGAAGCGCTGTCCGACGTCGAATACCTTTCGTCCATTCTCCGTGAGCACGACGGCAAGGATCTGGCGCGCATACGCACCCTGTGGGAGGCGACGAACACGCTTTAACCACTGTCGTGAACGACCTCTCGCTACATATCCTCGACATCGTGCAAAACGCGATAAGCGCCGGCGCCGGACTAATAACCATCACTATTACGGAGAATGACGCCGACGACCGTCTTGTGATAATCATCGCCGACGACGGCTGCGGCATGACGCCCGAACAGTCCGCCCGCGCCGTCGACCCGTATTTCACCTCGCGCCGTACCCGTAAGGTAGGGCTTGGATTGCCGCTGTTCAAACAAAGCGCCGAACAAAGCGGCGGCACGCTATCCGTCGTATCAGACCTCGGACGTGGTACAACGGTTACGGCCACATTCGGCCTGCATCACATCGACCGTCCGGCGTCAGGCGACACGGCCGGCGCCGTCATGATATCGGTAGCGGCCAACCCGCACATTGATTTCGTCTATACGCACCGCTATAATCATCGTCAATATACTTTCGATACGCGCGAAGTCAAAGCCATCCTCGACGGCCTGCCTCTCTACGACCCGCAGACAGTGCTGTGGCTAACAGAAATGATTCGAGAAAATGTGATTGACCTGAAGCATGAATCGTGAAGCTTTACGTCTCACGCCTTACGCTTTCACGATCGTCTTAAAGAAATCGTTCCCCTTGTCGTCCACCAAAATGAAAGCGGGGAAATCGACCACTTCAATTTTCCAGATAGCTTCCATACCAAGTTCGGGGTATTCGAGGCATTCCACTTTTTTGATGTTATTTTGCGCGAGGATAGCCGCCGGACCGCCAATGCTGCCAAGGTAAAAGCCGCCGTGTTTTTTGCAGGCATCGGTTACCTGTTGGCTGCG
>JAIRKX010000175.1 GCA_031259805.1 Prevotellaceae bacterium
AGAAATAAAATTAGCGCCGGAAAAAAGAGCGGCGCCGGACGATAGAAATGATTAAAAATAAGAGAGTGGAAAAAAAGAAAAGGGATTTTGATTAAACTAAAAAGTTAATCAACGAGGAATCGCCGACAAAGGTATGATTTTTTTGAAGATCAACCAAAAAATAGTTTAAAAAAAACATAAAATGGGCAACTGTGTAAGATTACCCCAAATTTTCCCCAAATTACACAGAGAGACACAGAGGTGCACAGAGAGGCACAGAGGGTGGAGCATGAAGGAACGCCGGCAAGAACTTTTGGGATGCCAAGTGTCCCGCAGGAAAGAGTGGTAACTCAACAACTCAACGATTCAACAAAGTTCACCAGATACAGCTTCTCTGTGGCCCGTGTGAAGGCGGTATAGAGCCATCGCAGGTCGTCGACAGTCAGAGGCATCTGGCGGAAGAATGGGTAGTCGATGAACACGGCTTTCCATTGACCGCCTTGGGCCTTGTGGCACGTTACGGCGGCGGCGTATTTTATTTGCAGTGCATTAAAATAATCGTCTTCGCGGATGGCGCGGTAACGTTGTTGTTTGTTGATGATATGGGCATAATCGTCGGCGACGTCGAAAAACAGTTGCCTTTGCCGGTCGTTGCTGAGCGAGGGCGACTCGCTCTGGAGCGTGTCGAGAAGGATTTTAGTAGTGATTTCGGTGTTGTTATAATCGGGGAATCGGAGGATGGCTTCGGCGAACGAGAAGCCGTAGCGCGACTCGTATTTCCGTATACGCAGCAGGTCGGCGATGTCGCCGTTGGCAATAAAAGGCATATTGTCGGAGGCCTCGAGGAAGTGATAGCAGTTTTTGACGATCATAATACGGTCGCCTGGCGTAAGGGTTTCTTCGCGGAACTGAATCGTGCCGCGAATACCCTGATTGTAGCGGATGGCGCGTTTGTTCGAGAGGCAGACGACAATCGTTTCGCGATCGCCGTAACGGTCGTAGGCGTCGGACAGTTTTTCCATCAGGTCGCTGCCGGTGATGCACTCGACATCAGGGAAGGACTTGCGGGTAAAGTCGGGCAATTGCGGGTGTCGTTGCTCAATATAACGGCGCAGTTGCGTAGCGTAGTACAAGATGCCCGACTGCGCCGCCTGTCGTACCACATCGGACAATTGTACATAGCCGGCCACTCCGTAATACCGCATTTCGTCGACATCCAGCGCGGGACTTTGCGACAGTCCGACAGGCGGTAACTGCGCATGATCGCCGACGAGAATCAATTTGCACCGTTCGCCGGACTTGACGTATGTAACCAAATCGTCGAGCAGGCGTCCCGTGCCGAAGGGCGAACGTTCAAGTGAACTGTTGGAAATCATCGAAGCCTCGTCGACGATAAAAACGGTATTCTTATATTCGTTATAACTAATCGTGAATGCACCGATGCCGTCGGTAAGCGATTTTTGACGGTATATTTTCTTATGAATCGTAAATGCTTGTTGCCCCGTATAGCTCGACAGCACCTTCGCCGCGCGTCCGGTGGGCGCGAGCAGCACGACGCCGGTGCGAAATTCATTCAGGACACGCACCAGAGCGGCAATAGCCGTCGTTTTGCCCGTACCCGCATAGCCGCCGATAATAAAAACACCTTGCGAAGCGTTATCAATAATATAGGCCGCCAGTTGTCGAAACAGCTCTTGTTGCCCTTCCGTCGGCTCATGTTGCAAATGAGCCACCAGCTTATCATATAAAAAATCGTTTACCATTTACAATGGAATTTTGATAATCGTTTACCTCTCCCCCAACTCCTCTCCCACAGGAGAAGGAAGAGCTGTGCGGGGACTATGTGCCATTTCATCCATTTCATCTATTTCCATGTCCGTACAAAAAGAACCAGTAGCAGTCCGAAAATTTCGAGCCGTCCGAATAGCATCAGCAGTGTGAGGACGAATTTTCCGGTAAACGGCATATTAGTATAAACGCCCATGGCCGCACCGCCAAAGCCATGACCAACATTGCCCAGCGACGCCAGCGACGCCGAAAAACTGGTTAGAATATCATTATTCAGCAAAGCTAATAGGAGCGTGCCGATGACCGCCAGACAAATATACGTGAGGATAAACAGCACGACCGAATGCACTGTTTCGTCATCCATGATGCTCCCGCCTACGCGAACGGGGATAATGGCGTTCGGGTGCTGCTGTTTGCGGATATAGGATTTGATGGCTTTAAAGAGAATAAGTATCCTGTCGGCCTTGATGCCGCCGGATGTAGAGCCGGAGCAGGCGCACTGGAACGAGAAATAGAACAGTATAAGCACCGAGAACGTCGGCCAGAGAGTGGTATTGGCGATCGTGAAGCCGGTCGTCGAGCCGATGGAAACTACCTGAAAAGCGCCGCTACGGAAGGCTCCGGCAAGCGTCGTACTGCCGTCGTCGATATACAGGTTGAGGGTAACGAGGAAGATGCCTGTCAATAAACCGGCAAGGTAAAACCGCACCGCCGGCGAACGCCAGAGCGGCTTTACACGCCCGCAAAGCGCCATATAAAGCAGCCCGAAGTGCATGCCCGACACCAGCATGAAAACCGTAATAACCACTTCGACCCACGGGTTATGGAAGGCGAGGATGCTGTCGCTGTGCGTGCTGAAGCCGCCGGTCGAAATCGTGCTGAAGGCATGGTTAACGGCGTCAAACCAACTCATCCCGACGAGGCGGAGCAGAAGAGTCTCCAACAAGGTGAGACCGACATACATCAGGGAAATGACCCGAACAGTCTGCACGACCCGCAGTTTGAAGTTATCGTTAGCGAGCGTCGTCATTTCGGTTTTGACTAACCTCCGTTTGATGCCCCGCATACTTGGTAAAATCAACGCCATCATAAATACGACGCCCAAGCCGCCAATCCAGTGTGTCGCCGACCGCCAGAAGAGGAGGCCTCGGGGAAGGGCTTCGATGTTGTCCAAAATCGTCGCACCGGTAGTCGTATAGCCGGACACGCTCTCGAACCATGCGTTAATGAGTGAAAAACCATGCCCGTAAAACAGATAAGGGAGCATCCCAAACAGACAACTGGCGAGCCACGAAAAAGCAAGTATCGTACTGCCTTCCTTCGCGGTGATATCCGTTGCCGGCCGAACGCGAACCCACGACACAATACCGGCAGCAGCCGTAATGACGGCACTCGCCATCAAAGCCCATAACGAGCCGTCGCCCACATAGTAGAACGAAAGCCCGGCAGCCAGCAGCATCATCCCCGCATTAAGCGCCAGTACCAAACCAGTATACCGAATAATAACAGCATATCGCATGAGATTGCAAAGATAGCGAAAAGTTATGAATGAGGCGTGAGGCTACAAGAGGTCATACGGAATGGCCACTTGAGTTAGAAACTGCTTTCCGTTTTAATCGATGGCGGAAAATTATATTGTCGCCTCTTTAAACGGATTTGTACATAGTTTGCCTTCGACCTTTGACCTTTTGGGACGGGGTTTGTGTCGGGTTATTTTTCGTATATTTGCAAACAACAACCACATTATTACCATGCCCCGTTCTTATTATATACGGCAGATTAAGCGTATTATGCAGCGTGTAGCGCCCGTTTCAAACGCCGTTTTTTATATGACCACAAAACAAGAACTCACACAAAAAAGTCGTGAGGTGTTAAGTGCGTACCGCTTGCAATGCGCCAAAAAAACATTGCTCGAAGTCGATGCTTTGACAGGCGGCGGATTTTATAACGCCGCAGGAAACGGTCTTTACTATGCCTGTTATTATGCTGTAATAGCGTTGTGGGTAAAAAATACTATTGCAACTCAAACGTATCAGGGGGTGAGGCAAATATTTTCATTACATTTCATTGCTAACGGTAAAATACCACCATCTTATTCTACATCTTACGACCGGATTAGCGGCGATTATGACGACGATGTACAATACGATAGCAAAACGATACATATTACTCGTCCGCAAACCGAAGCATTTATTTGTATGATTGAAGAAAAATTAATAAAATAACAAATTCCATTACAACATGAAACATCTTCTTATTTTCACATGTCTCATTGGCCTGACAGGCTTGCTTGCTTGCACAAATAGCGGCGATACGCGCGGCTATATCGTAAAAACAGGGGACAAAGCGCCCGATTTTACGATTCGGTATTTAGACGGTACGACCGCCCAATTAAGCGATCTGCGGGGAAAGGTCGTCATGCTTCAGTTTACCGCCAGTTGGTGCGGCGTATGCCGAAAGGAAATGCCCTACATCGAAAAGGACATCTGGCAGCCGTATAAAGACCGTCCCGATTTTGCGCTGATCGGTATCGACTACAAGGAATCGGTCGATACTACGCGGCAGTTTGCCAATGCTATCCCCGTTACCTATCCGTTGACGCTGGACGAGAACGGTGAGACGTTCCACCTGTACGCCGCAAAGGATGCCGGCGTTACGCGCAACGTAATCATCGACCGCTACGGCACAATTGTCTTCCTCACGCGCTTGTATGATGAACAGGAATTTGCCGAAATGCTTAAGGTAATTGCGCAGTTAATGGTCAATGATTAATGGTGCAGGGTACAGGGTGCTTCTCAACGGTTCAACAAATAAACAAGCAAGCAAATTTGCTTATCTTTTTTATCAACTTATTATTAACAAAATTAATGCTGATAATAAACGACTTAATTAAAAAACTATGTACTATAAGGCATTGCCAGCCATTAAAAAATAAGGGTTTTCATGAAAAAAAATTGCACGAATGCTTAGAATATCCTATATTTGCAGCGTGAAATTTTAAATTTATTTACTCACTCTAAAAAAGTACAGTTATGAACAAAACAGAATTGGTTGATGCCATTGCAAAAAAATCAGGATTAACAAAAGTGGACGCTAAACGTGCATTGGATGCATTTATTGGCGTAACTTCCGCCACCTTGAAAAAAGGCGATCGTATTGCGTTAGTAGGTTTTGGTTCGTTCTCCGTGACCAACCGCGCTGCCCGTAAGGGTCGCAACCCTCGTACCGGCGCTGATATTAAAATTCCCGCTCGTAAAGTGGTGAAATTTAAAGCAGGCGCAGAACTCAATGCAAATGTTAAGTAAGCATTAGGGCAACAAACAGGAAGGAGAACCTCGTGTTCTCCTTTTTTGTTTTATAACGATGACTGTTCTTAAATACATATCTTTTTCTTTTTTACTTGTATCGATTCCGGCGGTCGCACAAAGGGAATTTACGGTAAGCGGTACGGTTTCAGACGGCGAAAGCCCACTGGCCGGCGCTGTTGTCGTCCTGAAAAAGACCCGCGCCGGCGTCGAAAGTAAGGCGGACGGGAGCTATGCGCTCCGGCTGCCGCCCGGCGACCATGCCCTGTCGATTTCGTATATCGGGTATAATACGCTGGATACAACTATTGTGTTACGACGCGATACGGTTATTCATTTTCACCTTCGTGAAGCAGGCATCTCTCTGGCGGAAGTACTTATCTCTGCCGAACGTCCGAATACGAATGTCATACGTCCTGAGATGGGGTTTGAAAAGTTAGATAGCCGGCAAATCCGGCAAATCCCGACATTGATGGGCGAGGTCGATATCATTAAGGTGATTCAGTTACTGCCCGGCGTACAGGCGGCCAGCGAGGGGACGTCGGGATTCAGCGTGCGCGGCGGCAGCCCCGATCAGAATTTAATTCTTTTTGAAAACGCGACGATGTATAATGCCTCGCACCTGATGGGCTTTTTTTCGGTGTTCAATAATGATGCGATTGACGATATTACGTTGTACAAGGGCGATATTCCTGCGAAGTACGGCGGACGGCTGTCGTCGTTGCTCGAAATCACGTCGCGCAATGGACAGCCGGCGTTTTCGGGGTCGGCAGGCATCGGGCTTATAGCCAGTCGGCTGTTGCTGCAAGGCCCGATTGTCGATGAGCGTTATACGTTCCTGCTGGCCGGACGCCGCACGTATGCCGATATTTTCCTGCCGTTGGCCGGCGAAGAGTACCTGCGGCGCGTCGATATTCATTTCTACGACCTGAACGCTAAGATACAGGCGCGCCTCGACGAAAGAAACGAACTCTCGGCTACCGGTTATTACGGTCGCGATGTGTTTAGAAATGGCGATATGGGTATGAATTTCAGCAATACGGCGTATACGTTGCGCTGGAAGCATCTGTTTTCGTCCGCGTTCTTTTCGCACATTGAATTGATCGGCAGCCATTACGATTACAATATGGAAGCTACGACTTCGTCGCTGACCGGCGTGTGGGATTCGGATATTAATGACAATACCCTGCGCGCCGATTTTACGTATTTGCTTGACGATAATCATTCATTTCGCTTTGGATACAATACGACTTACCACCGTTTTGCCCCCGGCGACGGTGCCGGTTTGTTGCCCGACGGGAATGAATATCCTATTCATCTGTCCAAAAAACAGGCATGGGAAAATGCGTTGTATTTTACTAACCAGCATACTGTCGGACGGCTGACGGCAAGGTACGGATTGCGCGTTACGCGCTTTGATAATATCGGCCCGACGACGGATTATCGTGTGAATAAACAGTATCAGGTGGCTCGTGGCGATACGCTGGTTATAGCCGCCGGACGGTTCTATAATCATTACTGGGGGGTAGAGCCGCGTGCAGGGCTTGTGTGGGCGTTCAACGAGGCATGGTCGGTCAAGGCGTCGTATGCGCATACGTTGCAGTTTCTGCATTTGCTGACTATGTCTACGGCCGGTTCGCCGTTGGATATTTGGGTGCCTTCGAACTTAAGTATCAAGCCGGAGGTGGCGCAACAAGCAGCGATCGGCGTATTTGCCAACTTTTTCGACAATGCGCTGGAGACATCAGTAGAGGCCTATTATAAGTGGTTGAATAATGTCATCGACTTCAAGGATCATCCCGAGGTGTTGATGAATGATGTGGTCGAGACGGAAATCCGCACGGGTAGCGGACAGAATTATGGTGTGGAACTGATGGTGCGAAAAAATAACAGCCGTTTTACCGGATGGTTGAGTTATACATGGTCGCGCGCATTCCGCACGATCCCCGAAATCAACGGTGGACGGAAGTATTCGTCGCCATTCGACCGTCCGCACAATATCAATGTGGTGCTATCTTTCGATGTGTCGAAACGGCTGTCGGCATCGCTGAACTGGATTTATGCCACCGGCCAGCCGGTTACGTTCCCTGAGGCCTTTTTTCAATTCGGCAACGACCGTGTGCCTGTGTATACACAGCGTAATACCTATCGTTTTCCCGATTACCACCGAATGGATGCGTCGCTGAACATCCGGCTGGGCAGGCTTGCGCCGAATAAGAAATGGAAACATGAACTGAATGTTTCCGTGTATAATTTATACGGTCGTAAAAACCCATGGACAATCTCGTTTCGCACCGAAGAGGACGGCGTCAGCCAGTATGCACGGATGACGTATTTATTTGGCATCGTGCCGTCGGTAACCTATAATGTATCGTTTAACTGATAAGGAGGTTTGAGATGAAAAAAAGAGTATTGTTGGGGGCGGGTATGCTCTTGTGCGCCGCCTGTATGGAACGGATGGATCTGTCGACCGATTATGCGCCGCCGCGATTAGTCATTACCGGTTATGTTACGACCGATACGGCCGTCCATAGAATTAAGGTCAGTTGCACGACGCCGTATTTCGGTACGGAACAACCTCGCAGCTATTCGTCGGCCGAGGTGCAGATCAACGGCGTGCGCCTGCGCGCTGTCGGCGATGGCGAATATGTAACCGACCCGGCGTTTTTCGGCGTTCCCGGCGAAACGTACACGCTTGATGTGTGGGTCGATTTCGACGACGACGGTACGCCGGAGCATTATTCGGCCAGCGCCGTCATGCCGGCGTTGCACCGGCTGGACAGCATTACTTTGTCTTCCGTCCAGCTCGGTACGACCAAACCGCCGTGGATGGTTATCATGCACTTTCAAGATTTGTCCGGCCCCAATTATTTCGGGGCGCACCTGTACATTAATGATACGTTATACAGTAACAAAATGCAGCGTTATTTTCTTAATTTTTTCGGCGAATATGTGGCCGAAGGGCAGTACATCCACTTCCCTGTTACCAGTTATTCAATCCGCGAAGAGATGCGGTGGGAGAACGACGAGCCGTTTTATGTGTATCCGCGCGACTCGCTGACTTTGGAACTGAATACCCTTTCCGGCGATTACTTTGAATTTATTCGCACCGCTCGGCAGGAGATAAATGGCGGGAATCCGTTGTTTGCCGGCCCTCCTGCCAATGTGCCGACCAATCTGAGCGGCGGCGCAGTGGGTATTTTCGGCGCGTATACGATTAGCCGAAAATCGCTTATTCTGCCGCCGAAAGAAGAATGGTGACAGGGGTGCAGGGCCAAAACGAAGGTTTTTGGTCGGACCGAATATTAAGGTTTTCGGTCGGACCGAAACTAAGGTTTTCGGTCCGACCGAAACTAAGGTTTCAGCCGGGCCGAAACTAAGGTTTCAGCCGGGCCGAAACTAAGGTTTCAGCCGGGCCGAAACTAAGGTTTCAGCCGGGCCGAATATTAAGGTTTCGGTCCGACCAGAAATTAAGGTTTCGGTCGGGCCGAATATGCTTTACGTTTAAAGGGATGTTTCCAGCAGGCGTGCGGCGGGTTGGGGGATGATGGTGATGTCGGCAATGGCGGCGGGTACTAAGAGCGTTTGGCCTTTGGGGAGCATCTCGTCGCCGGAGGGGTATCGGATGGTGGCGCAGCCGTCGAGGCACACGTATATAACGAATGAATCGTTGTCGGCCAAATTCCGCGCCAGCGGACGGTCGACCTCCAGCAGGCTGGTAGTGAAATAGGGCGACCGGACTAATGATACCGGAGTGTTCGGTTGACGTTCGTAAAGTGTTTTTGCCGTTGTTTTTTGGGTATAGTCAATGACGTCGATGGCCAGGTCGAGGTGCATATCGCGGGCGGTCGCCGGGTTATGCTCGCGTCCCCAGTCGTACACGCGGTAGGTAATATCGGATGTCTGCTGGATTTCGGCCAGCACAATCCCCTGTCCGATGGCGTGGATCGTTCCCGGTGCAATGAAAAACATATCGCCGGGCTGTACTGCGACAAAGTTCAGGGCGTCGATAAGGGTACTCTGCTGTACCCGCTCATACAGTTCCGTCGGCGATAAGTTGCGGTTGAATCCGACGTAGAGTCCTGCACCTCGGTCGGCTTGCAGCACATACCACATTTCGGTTTTACCGTAGGCATTATGCCGTTCGAGCGCCGTCGCATCGTCGGGATGCACTTGCACCGACAGCGTTTCCGCCGCATCTATCAACTTGACCAGAATGGGTAATTCCACTCCATAGCGCTCATATATCCGGTCGCCGACCAGTTCGCCCAGATACACTTCAATCAATTCTTCGATAGTATTTCCTTTGAGGAATCCGTTTGTAACGACCGACAGGTTGCGCTGTACGGCCGATACCTCCCAGCTCTCGCCGATTTTCTCCGTTTCCGGAAACGGTTTATTAAATAGCATGCGTAATTTGTTGCCGCCCCAGATTCTTGGTTTCGGCTGCGGCTTAAATGTGAAAGGGTACAATGATGTCATAAAACTATTGTGCTATAAAAAAATTAAAATCCGAAATCTACCTCGATGGTTTCCTGTTTTTCTTCCGGCGGCAGTTGGGCGGTCAGGTGCTCGGGGTTCGCCTGCACGACAATGGCCTTGTCCGGACGCCCCGGACAAATGTATTCACATCCGCCGCAGCCGATACACAGCGTTGTGTCGACTTCGGGGATCAGCAGCCCGTCGCGAAAATCGACCATGTGTACGGCTTTGGTCGGGCAGTGCTCGTCGCAAGCGCCGCAGTCAGTCTCGTCGAGCAGCACGATGCAGTTTTCCGCCCGGAATTGCGCCTTGCCGATTTGCGTCGTTTTCTTATCGTCTTCCGTCAGGGGCAGCAGCGCGCCGTTGGGGCAGATGTGGGAGCATTCCGTACAGGTGTAATTGCAAAAAGCATGACGGTAGTCCATCACCGGCATCATAATACCGTCCAGTCCATACTCGCCTAACGCCGGACGGATAACCTTCGACGGGCATTTGGCTATACAGGCATGGCAGCCAGTGCAATATTGCTTCAAATGGGCGACACTTTGCGCTCCGGGAGGGGCAATCGCTTTCGGCTTTTTTGTCGGCCATTGCAAGTGCGAATGCGGCAACAATGCTCGCGTTACCGCCGCCGCGCCCAGCATTCCCGCCGACGCCAGAAAAAACCGCCGCTGCGACGGGTCGGACGGCAATGCAGGACGTTCCTTCCGGGTATAACGGAATCGGATGCCGATGGCATTCGACCGGCAAACCGTCATGCAGGTATAGCATTGTACACACCGCGATACATCGAACTGTTCCGTCCTGCCGTTTATGCATTGCGCCTTGCACGACAGTTCGCACATCCGGCAATGCGTGCAGGCCGCCTTGTTGATACTGATATGGAAAAGCGCATATTTTGAAATCAGTCCCAACAGCGAACCGACAGGACAAATCGTATTACAGTATAGCCGTCCGCGCCGTGCGCTCATTACCGTCAGCACAACAAAAAAGAGCGCCCCGGCCCCAATACTGCCATACGTAAATGTTTTATAACTCATCCTGTAGAACGTGTCGGGAAACGCCGACGCGCCTATATTATTCAAGCCTGTAGCGCCTGCGCGAAATACGTTCTCAGCCATGCGCCCGTAATTGCCATACGGATCGAGCCACAGTAGCAACGCCGCCTCGCCCGACAGCAGAACGGCCACCGTCGCAACCAAAATTCCGTAGCGCAGCCACCGGTGCGGCGGCGCATACGTATAACGCCGTGCTTTCTTGCTCTTAAACACATTGGCAATCGTCGTAACCACATCCTGAAAAATGCCTGCCGGACAAAGGAACGAGCAATACACACGTCCGAACACTCCGGTCAACAGCAGTAAAAACAACAAAATCCCCAGACTGCCGGTAGCTGCGCCCAACAACGCCGGCGCAAACTGCCACCGGACAACAAACTGCAACCAGCCGCTCGTCGTCCCGCTAATATCGACGAAAACAAGCGTAATAACGGCCAAAAATAGCGCGGCAAATAGCATGCGGAAGTAACGTAGAAACTCCATTGTTGTAGACTCACTGATTTGTTTAATTGTTTAGCAGTTGAATTATTTATAAGTAAATGTACAAATAACCAATCAACAAAAATCATATCCTGATTCGTTGAATCGTCAGTTTGTCGATGTCGGTCGTACCGGCTTTCAGTTGTTCACCCAGCTTGATATGGCTGGCTTCTTCCAGCGTCATTTTACTATTGTACTGGTTGAAGAATTTGAGAGCGGCCGTATCGACCGCTACGGTATCGACCGATACAAAGAGCGCTTTGGCCAATTGCACATCGCTGACGCTACGTCCCTGCGGGCCGTTTTTCGTCATCACACGATAAGCATCGACGATATTCAACGCCGGTTTTTTACGGAATGTGGCAAAATCGGCTATACACTGTTGCAGGTCGTTTGCATGCCAGTAGCCGCGATCCCACACGATACCCATCGTATTTTTCATTGAAATACTCATCTTGGCGCCGTTGTGGTTTTTCAACACCGGCACATTAATCCATACATCGTAATCGAGGATGGCCTCGTGCACCTTTGCATTTTTCAGTCGTTTCCCGTTGGGAATAGCGACCTCGCGGTAGTAACGCTCCTCGTGGGCAAACAGCATCTTGCCGCCGGACGCTTTCACCGCATCTTCGATACCGCTATTTTTATAGCACTTCAGCCACGTATCACACGTATGGTCGAACACCCCGACTTCCGCCGCGCCCGCCGCCAGACAGTCCTTTACGATAGCTGCCACCAGCGACGGATTGGTATTTGCCGCCAGTTCCGGCTTCTTGTCCCAGCCGATATTCGGTTTAATCACCACGCGCTGCCCTCGCTTGACATACTTACTCATGCCGCCCATAGCCGCAATCGCTTTTACGTACATCGCTTCCGGCTCGCCGCCCATGACCGCTACCAAGTCAGTCGCAGCCGGAGCAGGCGTCGACGCCCCAAAAAGCGCATTCGGTTTCCAAGGTAATGCACCGGCTACACCGCCTAATGCAAGTGATTTAAGAAAATTTCGACGTTCCATAAAGATGATTTTAAATGTTTACTTGCTATTATATTAGCGCGCCAAAGGTAGTGTTTTTTTTGGATATGATCTAAACTGTAATTTTTGTGATTTCACGGACATCACGACCGCACCGAAGCAACCGATCGCCAGCGCCACAAAGATTATGAAGCGCATTTACGGGGACAATAGTCCGTTGATACGGACGGGCAATTTACGAATGATGGCAATCCCATCAATCATCGTTCAGGCAATGTCCGCTTCGCGCTTCTCAAAACTTCAGGCTTATCTGCATTTTCAATGTTGTCTGGTGTGGTTGGTCAATTTGTGTCAGACCGTCGCTGATAGCGGCTCTGTAAATAAAGCGGGTTTGGGCAATGCGAAACCAGATGGCCAGACGGGAAACGACTTTTAGACAAAGGTTGAAATACCACCGTACTCCTCTGGCATAATAGGCCGGCACGGAAAAGGCGTAGAGCATATCATCCTCGTAAGCATAGAGGCGGGTGTTCCAACTGTCGGTATCAAATACGGCAAAACGGACAGAGGCGCTGAGCGGCCATGTGGCGAACGCGTATTTAATGTCATGGTACAGTAGCAGGCCATTTTCCCTATCCGCCGCGCGGTAGCGTTTCCATTCGATACGGTCGCGCATGGACAGGCCGTCCGACAGTTTGTAGGATATTTCGTAGCGGATGCGGAGTGCGTCTACCGTTTGCCATTGAGTGACGGCTGTAGCGCCGTCGGAGATATTCTCCTGCTTTTGCTCCTGCTTTATGTGCAGGTACATGCCGAATGCCGTCGCAGGACGGTAGTCGATCTGCGCCCAATATTCAAAGCCGTGCGAAGGCGCATACATGCGGTAGCGCATCCATGGAAACCGGAAGGCGTCGGCGTATGCCGATACGGTGATGTCGGAGAATGGCAACCATTGTAGCCCGACGTAGAAGCCATTTTCATTGGCGGTTTTACTCGCCTCGCCGAATCCCTGTGCATACATGGCCTGATAGTGACGGCTGTAGTTCCGGTACAGGAGCGACAAGCGGAGGGCGCGATCTATATCAAAGAGCGCGCCGGTCAGCGCTGCCCATCCACCGTTAGCGCTCAACGCCCCTTCGCCGAAGATGCTCACACGTTGCCATACGCCGTAGAAATCCAGCCCGATGTTGGCATTCTGTGAGTCGGTTAGCTCAAACTGGTTGTAGGGTTTGATGTCGCGGTTATAATCCTTTCCGTAGCGATACCACAAGCCTGTCAGGCCAATCTTAAACCGGTTGAATCGGTACGAGAGATTGCCGCCGGCCAGCGTTTCGGATACCGACTGCTTGGTGGCCATCCGGCTTACGGTATTATGCTGTCCGGTGGTTTGAATCGTACTGAACGCGATACTGTCGGTCGTTGCATCGATATATTTATAAGACGCAAACGCCGACAAGTTCCATTGCCGGTATTGCAGTGTCACGGCCGCACCGCGCCGGAACATATTCTCGTTGCTCGATGTGTAGCCAGTCAGTCCGCGCTCATGCCGTTTGATCGCAAGCGGGTCGCCCGCCTTTGAGAGCGAATAACCGCCCCATGCCACCAGTCCCTGCCCGAACTGCATCTGGTAATCGCCTACAATAAGCCGTTTGACGATGCCTATGTCGGCCACCTGCACATGTGCCGAATAAAAATCGAACCCCTGCCGGTTGTTATCCGCAAAGAACGGCTCGCCTGCGTCGTTCTTCGCGGTAAACGCCCATTGCATCTTATCTTTGTAATGATAGCGATAGCGGGCATATAAAGCCCACGGTGTGCCGAGGTAGCGCGCATTGGGGTTGGCCGCATAGTCGTCGGCGCTGATTGGCCGGTATCCCTGCTGCTGTTCCAGCGTCCGTCCGGTACGCGCCAATATTTGATGGTGGCCACGGGTAAGGCGGTCGACAAAGGTTGGTCGACGTTCGTCCCGTGCCACCACGACGGTTATAAATGGCGACAGTTGAGCGGTTATTTCTTTATTGAATCCATGTACCAGCGGCAGCTCGTGAATACTGTACAGCAGACCGTGCTCCTCCCGATAAACCAGCAGACTCTGGATTTGAAAGTCGGTCAGCAACTGCAATTGTTGCAGATCGCTTTCGGTGGCGGTATTCAGGTCGAGCGGCTGTTCGAGCAGTAACTCACAGGTTTCGTACAAGGCTTGCAGGTCGATGTCCGCCTCTTCGCTGCCGGCGGCGATGGTCTCCACTAATTGACGCACCAAGTCGGGCAGGTCGGACGACGGTGACTGAGCGGTAGCACCCCAACTCGCTAACAGCATCCAGATAACAGTTAAATATCTCATGAGAATTAAGAATTACTTTTTACGCCTCACAATTGGATATTGATTCCTCCGGTTGGCGTATAGCCTAATACAGGATGGCGGCTCAACGCGGCGTCGAAGCGGAATCGCTTATGCGCATAGCCGACGCCGAAGTGCGTCTCAAAGGGAGCGGAGATAATCCCGACGCGCAGGTACAGCGCCTGCACGACCGTAAATTCTGTACCGATTTTCACACGTAATGCCTCATAAATATCTTTCGAAACTTCGGCATACAATTGTACGGGCGTCGCGACGGTGTAACGCGCACCCAACGTAAACACCACCGGCAGCAGGCTGCGGTCTTCGCTGTTCCATGCGGATAGAGTAACATTGGTGGCGCAGAACCCCAGCCACAGATTCTTTGTCGGACGCGCCAAAATGCCTGCCCGCCCTGACACCGCCCACAGATTCCGGTATTCCTGTGGAAAATGCAGCATCCGTCCCTCAATGCCCACGCCGACCGACAGGTATTCATTCAACTTCCGTCCGGCGGAAAGGCCGGCAAGACTTTCGCCAAACGACGCCATGCCTAAATTAAGACTGCTGACATACGCCCCCACGACGTTGCCCCACAGCGGCAGCGCCCCAACAACAGTACTGATGCCCAAATCGGCCACAGCAAAGCGTTGCTCATGCGATACGCCTACACCCATGTCGGTCAGCATACCTAAACTGCCGGGATTATTGACCGCTGACCACACATCTACGTCCACGGACACGATGCCGCCCATACCGGCCGCCCGCGCCCCGACCGGAGTCAGTGCCGACTGCGCAAAGCCTCGCGGAATAAACACAATGCACAGGAGCAGGGGGATGAAAAACTGCCTGAGAATGGATTTTGACATGGTTGGGGGAAAGGTTATTTAATTTCTATTTATGATTTTCGGTTCTTACTTATTTTTGTTTTTCATGGATGCAAAGATATGTAAAATTTTTTATAAGGCCAATTTATCATGCGCTAAAATACCTTTTGGTAGATTCAAGTATCAAATGCAACCGGATTATTCAATGCGGAGGAAAATACCTTCCACGGCGAGTCAAAGTGAAGTAATTTTCTGGGTCTGCGGTTCATTTTATATTGAACTTACCCTCCTTTTTTAAATTATTTTTTGGTTAGTTTAAGGAAAAAACATACCTTTGTCATCGCTTCTTTGACATCCGTGATTTTTGATTAAATTAGTGAGTTAATCAAAATCCCTTTTTTCTTTTTCCACTCCCTCATTTTTAATTTCTTCTGCTGTCCGGCATTCGTTTTTTTTCCGG
>JAIRKX010000062.1 GCA_031259805.1 Prevotellaceae bacterium
GAAGAGTTGAAAAAACGCTTCCACCGACCAAAAAGAGGCGGCGGCGAACAGGGCTAATCCGGCTTTTTGTGAATCAGGAAAAACCGTACGACCACAAATCGTGCGGTTTTTTTTATGTCCCCGCGCCTGACAATTTGTCATCACAGCGGCCAATTTGTCGCTAAAAGCGCGGCGTTTCACGCTCGGAGCGCGACGCGCCGCGCTTTTAGAATCAAATTTGGCCTTATTAGGGTCAATTTGGGAACTCAGAATACGACACGCCGCGCTCGGAAGGCGGAATTTGGCGCTCGGAGCGCGACGCGCCATGCTTTTAGAATCAAATTTGGCCTTATTAGGGTCAATTTGGGAACTCGGAAAAACCTGCGGCGGGTGCAGGGATGAAGGGTTGCAGGGTGCAGGGTCGCCTGCGGGGGCTGCCTTCTACCTTGTATCTTTCACCCTAATCACCGGTTTAAACACCGCAAGCGACCCGTCGGTGAAAAGAAGGTTGTAATACCTGATAAAGTGTCCATAGACCTGCGACTGGAAGTCATCAGCAAAAAAGAACGGATAGGCGACTGGGAAATTGATGCCGTCATCGGGAAAGAGAACAAGGGAGCTATTTTAACAGCTACCGAACGAAAAACAGGCGTCCTGTTGACTAAAAAATTACCCAAAGGAAAAAATGCGAAAGATTTAGCCATGGAACTATTCTACTTACTCTTAGCTTATAAGAAAATAATATTGTCCATCACTTCCGACGAAGAAATACGCACTGTTTACTATAAAATTAACCGTAGACCAAGAACATCACATAACTTTGACTCGCCGTGGAAGGTATTTTCCTCCGCATTGAATAATCCGGTTGCATTGGTTACTTGAATCTACCCTTGAATCTACCGATACATTTTATTTTGTTATTTTCAAAAATAGTACTACCTTTGTGCCGCAATTGTGGAAAGATTTGGCTGCTTGCAACCACTGAAAAAAATGCTAAAAGGTTCTCGGATTGTTTCCATTCCGTTTTCTCCAATATCATTTTCAGGGTAACCCAAACATCCAGCCCGTCCACTAAAGATATTAACCAATTTTTTAAAAAAAGTATGAGTCATTCTCTTTTTACTTCCGAAGCGGTGTCCGAAGGACATCCCGACAAAGTAGCCGATCAGATTTCCGACGCTATTTTGGATGAATTTTTACGTCAAGACCCCGAATCAAAAGTGGCCTGCGAGACGTTTGTAACAACCGGTCTCACTGTCGTAGGAGGCGAGGTACGCACCCGCGGATATGTCGATGTGCAGGAGGTCGCCCGCCGTGTGATTAACCGTATCGGCTACAACAAAGCCGAGTATAAATTCGACGGCGACTCGTGCGGCGTGCTCTCGGCGCTTCACGAACAGTCGCCCGACATCAATCAGGGCGTTGCGCGCCACGACCCCGACGAACAGGGCGCCGGCGATCAGGGCATGGTATTCGGCTATGCTACCAACGAAACGGACGACTTTATGCCATTGCCGCTGATGCTGTCGCAAATAACCTTGCAGGAACTGGCCGCGATTCGTCGCGAAGGACAAACAATGAACTACCTGCGTCCCGATTCCAAATCGCAATTTACGGTAGAATATGACGAACGCAAACAACCGGTGCACGTGCACACGATTGTCGTCTCGACGCAACACGACGAGTTTGATACCGAAAAGAAAATGCAGGAGCAAATCCGTAGCGATGTCAAGGAAATCCTGTTACCGCGCGTAGTGAAACGGTTACCGGCACGCCTGCACAAATTGTTTGACGACCAGTATATTTTGCATGTCAACCCGACCGGCAAGTTTGTCATCGGCGGGCCGCATGGCGATACGGGTCTTACAGGTCGCAAGATTATCGTCGATACCTACGGCGGACGCGGAGCGCATGGCGGCGGGGCATTCTCGGGAAAAGACGCCAGCAAGGTAGACCGTTCGGCGGCGTATGCGGCGCGGCATATTGCCAAAAATCTGGTGGCCGCCGGCGTAGCCGACGAAGTGCTGGTGCAGGTGGCCTATGCCATTGGCATTGCCCGTCCGGTAAGCGTTTTTATCGATACCTACGGTACTTCTAAAGTTCCCTTCAGCGATGCCGAATTGGGCGAAAGAGTATGGCAATGGTTCGACCTGCGTCCAGCTAAAATTATCGCACGTTTAGGCTTGAAATACCCTGTCTTTGAACGTACGGCCGCCTATGGGCACTTTGGTCGCAACTATGTGAAAGAAGAAATTACGCTGCACTACAACAACCAGAAAACCACTAAGGAGGTGGAATTTTTCGCATGGGAAAAACTGGATTTTGTACCCTTAATTAAAAAAGAATTGAAACTGGAATAATTATTTATGATTATCTTTGTCGTTAGATTAATCATAAGAAGAGTTCCGTAATGAAACAAGTTCATCTTTTTTTGCTTTTGTTGTTCGTCGCGGCGGGTGCGGGAGCGTGTGTGTCGAATAAGCAATATAAATCACTAAAAAGCGACTATAACCGGTTGCTGAACGACCGCACGGCGCTGAATGACCGCGTCAATGCACTATCTGCCGAAAATAACGGATTAAAACGCCGCCTGCAGGAATTGGAAAAGGTCTCGACGGATTTTCAAACAGTGACCGCCGAGCGCGAATCGCTGCAACAGCAATTCGGCGAGTTGCAGGCTTTGATGGAAAGCTACCGCCGCGACCGCGACCGCGAAATGGGCAACCTGAGCGTGCAACTGCAACGCGACCGCGAAACGCTGCAAAACAAGGAGGACGAATTGGCCGAGCGAAGCCGCCAACTGGAGCAAATGCAACGGGAATTAACCGACCGCAGCCGCGAGTTGGAGCAGATGCAACGCGAAATGGAGCAACACCATAAGCGATTGACGGAGTTGGAAGCGATTTTAAGTAAGAAAGACTCTGTTGTCAGCGCCCTGCGCCATCGGGTATCCGATGCGTTGTTGGGCTTCGAGGGCAAGGGCTTGACCGTGCACATCAAAAACGGGAAAGTATATGTATCAATGGAAGACAAGTTGTTATTCAAATCGGGCAGTTACAGTATCGAGCCGAAAGGCACTGACGCCATCCGGGAATTGTCGAATGTGTTGGCGCAAAATCAGGATATTAATGTCGTAATCGAAGGGCACACCGACGATGTCGCTTACCGCAGTAGCGGCGAGTTGAAAGATAACTGGGACTTGAGCGTGAAGCGTGCGACAACCGTTGTCCGCGCATTGTTGAGCAATACCGCCATTAATCCGGTGCGTATCACAGCAGCAGGACGGAGCGAATACGTCCCGCTGGATGCGGCCAACACGGCGGAAGCCCGCCAGAAAAACCGTCGCACGGAGATTATTCTAACACCTAAGCTCGACGAACTGTTAGAGGTTTTAGAGTATTAATTATGGAGTAAAAAATGGATTCCCCCTTTATTTTTTCGCGCGAGGTTGTGAATGACGCTTTTGTAGGACGGCGTGAGGAGTTGTCGTGGCTCTCGTCAAACTTGTCGAACAAAGAAAACACCGTCTTGATTGCCCCCGCCGGCTATGGCAAAAAATCACTGGTTCGAAATGCCTTTATTCAGGCTAAAAAACAAACGGAATTTAAACTCTGCACTTGCCATTTATTTAACGTCCGCGACGAATACACGTTCTACACAACCTTGACGCACGCCCTGTTTAGCGCCGCTTGTGCCACCGCCGACGAGTGGATCGCCGTAGCCGACCAGCTATTACCGCTATCGCAGCCGCAAATCATAGTAAATGAACGGAAACAAAACAGCATTCAAATCCTTTTCGACAAGCAGCGATTGCTCGAAAATGCCAATGAAACACTGCAATTAGCCGAACGGTTGGCCGGCCAGCAAAACGTGCCGTTTATTATCTGGATAAACGATTTTCAGGAAATAGCCGATTTTGAAAACACCGACAAGTTCCAAAGGCGACTGATCTCGCAGTGGAAAAACCATCATCAGGTAGGCTATATACTGTGCGGCAGTAAAATTAATGCGATGAACCTGCTGTTTGCCGAAAAACAGCCGTTCCATAATTTTGCCGAACAGATTATGC
>JAIRKX010000088.1 GCA_031259805.1 Prevotellaceae bacterium
TTAAAAAAATGGCGAAGAGTAAACAGAAAGGTATAAGGATATTATAAAAATGAGAGAAATAAAATTAGCGCCGGAAAAAAGAGCGGCGCCGGACGATAGAAATGATTAAAAATGAGAGACGGAGACAACAGAAAAGGGATTATGATTAACTTAAAGAGTTAATCAAAAATGGAGTTGCCGACAAAAATCTGTTTTAACCGCCGACAAAGGTATGTTTTTTTCTAAAACTAACCAAAAAAATGTGTAAAAAAACAGGAGCGCGCACTCGAACGATGAACATTCCGCCGCATGGCTGTCCCCCGCAGGCGGGGGTGTCCGATAGGGCGGGGGTGGACTAAGAGTTGAAAGTTGAGAGTTGAGAGTTGAGAGTTGAAAGTTGAAAGTTGTTCTTAGTTCTTAGTTCTCAACTCTCAACTCATAACTCTTAGTTCTTAACTCTTAACTCTTAACTCATTTCGGGCTGCGCCCTCGCCATGACGCGCTGCCCCGTAGGGGCATAATGTCGGTAGAAAGGCGAACACACCTGCCCTCCGCGTGCCGTTAGGCACGCTATGTGTTGGCTCACATACCGTACCTAACGGCACGGCGGGATGGCGACGGTATTCGTTTTCTACCGACAGGGCGTACCTAACGGCACGCTTCTTTATTTTCATATAGTTCTTAACTCTTAGTTCTTAGTTAAATCCACCCCCGTCCTACGGACACCCCCGCCGGCGGGGGACAGCCGTGCGGGACAATTGACAATTGAAAGTTGAAAGTTGAGAGTTGAAAGTTGAAAGTGGGTGAAAGGATGAACAAATTTCACCCTTTCACCGCGCGTAGCGCATTTCACCATTTCACCTTTATAATTCATAACTCTCCACTTTCAACTCTCAACTCTCAACTCTCCCGCCGGCGGGGGTGGAATTATATCAATCAAAGCTCGGACAATAGCCTCCGCAGTCCCGCTTTACGCTTTACGTAGAATCTCCACAAAATACTTCCCTGATAAATTTCCGATACCGTATTATTATGTTCCGGCAGGCTTTGGGCGCGTATTTGTTTTCGGCGCTGCCAAAAATGGATATGCGCTTTCCACACGGCGGCGACAAACGACCATTTACCTTGCAGGCCATAGATGGCAGCCGATGCGCCGTCGAGCAGAAGCCGCGCGGCAAGGATGCGGAAACGGATGCGGTCGGGCAGGTTTTTATAAAGCATGAAGAGGCTGTTGCGGTAGTTGAGGTATAGTTTAAAAGGTGTTTCGGCGGGCAGGGTGCCGCCGCCTACGTGATAGACTACCGATTGCGGACAGCAGACTACCTCGTAGCCGAGTTGTTTGACGCGCCAGCAAAAGTCGATTTCTTCCATGTGGGCAAAGAAACGTTCGTCCAGCCCGCCCAGCCGGTGATACAGCGCCGCCCGCACGAGCAAGCAGGCGCCGCCGACCCAAAACACCGCGCGGGTTGTGTCGTACTGGCCGGTGTCTTCTTCGATGTGATGAAGGATGCGTCCGCGACAAAACGGATAGCCATACCGGTCGATAAAGCCGCCGGCAGCGCCCGCATATTCGAAATAATGCCGCCGGACGAAAGAGCGAATCTTCGGCGCACACACCGCCGCCGCCGGACAGCTGTCCATGAGCGAAAGCAGAGGCTGTAGCCAGTTTTCGGTTACTTCGACGTCGGAATTAAGCAACACGTAATAGTCGGCCTCCACCTGCGACAGGGCGCGGTTGTAGCCGCCGGTGAAGCCGTAGTTTGTATCGAGGCCTATCCATCGGATTTGCGGGAATGTGTGTTGTACGAAGGCTGCCGAATCGTCGGTCGAGCCGTTGTCGGCTACTACGAGCGCCACATCGGGCATCGTCGTGTACCGGACTAACGACGGCAGAAATTGAGAGAGGAATTGTCGCCCGTTCCAGTTTAAGATGACAATGGCGGTTTTAGTCTTCATACAGGGCGCTCCGTGCCGGGTCGGGGTAGTCGATGGAGTAGTGCAGGCCGCGGCTTTCGCGCATTTCCTGCGCGCTGCGGATAATCAGATACGACACCTTTATCATATTACGCAGTTCGCACAGGCTTTTTGTCAGGATTGATTTCCGGTAGAGGTCTTCGGTTTCCTTAAAGATGATTTCGAGGCGATCGAGCGCCCGTTTCAGGCGCAGGTTCGAGCGCACGATGCCGACGTAGTTGCTCATGATTTGCTGCATTTCTTTATAATTTTGTGTGATGAGCACCATCTCTTCGGTGTGGGTAGCGCCGCCGGAATCCCATTCGTGAATGCGGTCGCAAATCGTATAGTGTGAAATGTGTTGCAGGGCATGGCGGGCGGCATTGTCGGCGTAGACCACCGCCTCGATCAGCGAATTTGATGCCAGGCGATTAGCGCCATGCAGCCCCGTACACGACGTTTCGCCCAGTGCATACAAGCGGCGAATCGACGTGCATCCGTGGGTGTCGACCTTCACGCCGCCGCAGGAATAATGCGCCGCCGGCACGACCGGAATGTAATCTTTCGTAATATCAATGCCGATGTGCCGGCATTTTTGGTAAATGGTCGGGAAGTGCGCCGTGATTTCGTCGACGGGTTTATGCGTGCAGTCGAGGTAGATGAAGTCGTCGCCGCGCAGTTTCATTTCATTGTCGATAGCGCGCGCGACAATATCCCGCGGGGCCAGCGAGCCTCGTTCGTCGTACTTTGTCATCAGCTCTCGACCGTCCTGCGTCCGCAGGATAGCGCCGAAGCCGCGCAGGGCTTCTGTAATCAAAAAGGCCGGACGCTCGCCGGGGTGGTAGAGCGCGGTCGGGTGGAACTGAATGAACTCCATGTTTTCGATCACTCCTTTGGCGCGGTAGATCATCGCCACACCGTCGCCGGTGGCAATCGACGGGTTGGTGGTCGTATGATACAGGTTGCCCAGCCCGCCGGTCGCTACTACCGTGGCCTTTGCCAAAAATGTAACGACCTGTTGCGTTTTCAGATTTAAGATATACGCACCGTAGCATTCGATATTACCGTCGCGGCGGCGTACCGTTTGTCCAAGATGATGCTGAGTCAGCAAATCGACGGCAAAATATTGTTCGAGGATGGTAATATTCGGATGTTGGCGCACCTTGTCCGTCAGCGCCCGCTGGATTTCCTTGCCGGTATTATCCTTATGGTGTAAAATGCGGTACTCGGAATGGCCTCCTTCCTTGTGCAAATCGTAGGCGCCGTCGGGTGTATGGTCGAAATTCACACCCCAGCGAATGAGCTGCGCAATCTGACCGGCGGCCGAGCCGACAATCATGCGCACGATCTTCTCATCGCAAAGGCCGGCGCCGCAAATCAGCGTATCCTGCACATGTTTTTCAATATTATCGGGATGGTACATGACCGACGCAATGCCCCCCTGCGCGTAGGCCGTATTCGTTTCGTCGAGCGTCGACTTGCACACCAGAATAACGGATGCTTTATCGGCCACCTTCAGCGCGAAACTCAACCCCGCCAGCCCTGCCCCTATAACCAGAAAATCCGAGACCATTGAATATTGACTATTGAACGGCGTAATTCTTTATTCTTAATTTCTAATTCCGGTTTAAGTATCCTAAATCTTCCGCGAGTTTTGGTTGCATGGAAGCGGTAACAGCCAGATGGTCGCAACGTTCGTTGTACAAGTGCCCGGCATGGCCTTTTATCCAGTGCATTTTCACAGAATGCCGGCGGTAAACACGCAGGAAACGCACCCACAGATCCGGGTTTTTCACGTTCTTGAACTGTGTTTTCTCCCACCGTAACAGCCAGTGTTTTGTCACGGCATTCACCACATACGACGAATCGGTGAACACCTGCACGAGACACCCGTCCTGTTTTAAGGCTTCCAGCCCGACGATGACGGCCAGTAATTCCATCCGGTTGTTGGTCGTATAGGAATAGCCGGCCGACAGTTCCTTATAATGGCCGTTGCATATCAAGACAATCCCGTAGCCGCCCGGCCCGGGATTGCCCGACGCCGCCCCATCGGTATATAATTCTACATGAAAGGGGAATTCTGATATTGATGTTGACATTGACAACTAAATATTGAGTATTGACTATTGTTCTTTAAACGCCGAGGTTTCATCTTTTCATCTATTGTTTACTGCAACTTCTCGACATCGACTACTTTTAGCGGGTCGGCTGTAATCCGGTCGTATTCTTTTCGGTTGCGCCAGATGTCGCAGGCGGCATAAATCGCTGCACGCAACGAATCGGGCGACGCCGTGCCGTCCTTCACAATATCATATCCGACGCCGTGTGCCGGCGAGGTGCGTATGACCGACAGGCCGGCCGTGTAGTTCACGCCCGTATTGAACGAGATGGCTTTAAACGGCACCAGCCCCTGGTCGTGGTACATGGCCATAACCGCATCGAACCGCTTGAACGCCGCCGAACCGAAAAAGCCGTCGGACGCATACGGCCCGAAGGCCAAAATACCCTGCTTTTCCGCTTCCATAATGGCCGGGATAATAATATCTTCTTCCTCGCTGCCCAACAGCCCGCCGTCGCTTGCATGAGGATTAAGTCCCAGCACGGCTATCCGTGGTTTATGCACGCCGAAATCGCGCTGCAGCGTCCCGTTGAGGATACGCAACTTCCGCACAATGCAGTTTTTCGACAAGGCATTCGGCACGTCCGCCAATGGAATATGTCCGGTAATCACGCCCACTCGCATCACGTCGCTTATCAGTAACATGATATAATCTTTCCCGTCGAAGGTCTGGGCCAGATATTCCGTATGTCCGGGGAAGGAAAAGCCGGTGCCGTGTATCGTCTGTTTGTTGAACGGCGCGGTAACCAGCACATCAATTTTGTTGCGTTTCAGGTCGCCCACCGCTGTTTGCAGTGAGCGTAAGGCCTCCTGCGCCGCATCGAGAGTCGATTTGCCCGGCTCAACCCGCAAATCGTCCGAAATGCAATTGACCACATTCGGCAGTTTCGGATTAAACTCCCCCGCCACCGTAATGCTGTTGTAATTTATCGGGTCGGCGTTCAGCAATTTCCGGTAATAAGACATTATTTTGGTAGAACCGTACACGACCGGCACGCAAAATTCCAACAGCCGCACATCGGCCAGCGTTTTTATAATCACTTCATACCCCACGCCATTGCTATCGCCCTGTGTAATGCCTATTCGTAATTTTTCGCTCATATCTTTTTTTTTTAAAGTAACAAAGGTACAAAAAATATGGCTAAAAATAGGAAAGATGAATGGCCTGGGGTGCATTTCAAATTGTCGCAAAGAACTGTGTTCATG
>JAIRKX010000101.1 GCA_031259805.1 Prevotellaceae bacterium
CGCCCGCCAGCACATTGTTCCGCACCCGCCCGAACTGCCGCGTCCAGTTTCCTTTCAGGTTGGCCGAGAGGTTGAGCGGCTTGCTGTCGGTCAGTTCCGTTTGATACCAGTAGCCGGGCGGGATAAGCACTATCGGCGCGGTGGGGTTTTCGTCGTAGCGCGTAGCCACAAAGTAACCCTCCTCCAGCCCGTGCACAGCGGCAATAGACGACGAGCTCGACTTGTTGGTGCGCGCCTCCCGCAGGTTGTCCGCATAATTCACGGTACATTGTCCTTCCATGTTGGTAAGCCATCGCAGGTCGGCGAGCCACGACAGGCGCACATTCCCGCGCAGCGTATTGCCCCGCGCCTTCGTGTAGGTATCGACAAACGCGTCGGGGTCGCCTTCCGCGTTGTAGCCGCCCAGCGTTCCTGTAACGCCCGTTTCCAGCGTCAGCGGACGGCCGCTTTGCGCGTTAAAGGTATTGGAATAGCGCAACGACATATTGTTGCGGTTGTATGATTTGTAGGGCGACGCGAGGTCGGCTATCGACCGCGTGTATTCCAGCGCGGCATTGAGCACGCCCGCATCGCGCCCCAGCGCAAAGCCCTTGTGCACCGCCACCTGTTTGGTGTTCGGCCGCGTTGAAGCCTCCACGTGCAGCGGCGATTTTCCTCTGATGGTGTTTATCTTCACTATGCCGTTCGAGAGGTCGCCGTACTGCACCGAGGGCACGCCGGTAACTACCTCTACGGAGGCGACATTGGTCGTGGCCACCGTGCGGGTATCGACCCCATACAGGCGGGTATCGGTCGAAGCGCCGAACGATGCGTTGTTCGACAGCCGCACGCCGTCTACCTCTACAGCTGTGCCGAATGTAGGGTTGCCGTTTTCGCTGCCGGCGCTGCTGCGCACCGTGAGGCGTTGTGCGTCGCTGGTGGCTAAGTGGAGGTTCTGGTTGGTTTGGCCGCCCGGCAGCAGGCTCATGGCGTCGGCGATGTTGAGCATTTGCAGGTGTTCGAGGCTGGCGCGGTCAATCACATACGACGAGGTGGCGTCGTCCCGGCCTGTGCTTGCGGTAACCGTTACTTCCTCCAGCAGGAGATTGTCTTCCGGCAAGTAAAACGCCACGCCCGGCAGATCGCCGGTTACATTCAGCCGCCTTGTTTTCTTTGCATATCCGAGGCACGACACCGCCACGTCTACTTCGCCCGCCGGCACATTCTTCAGGAGAAATTCGCCCTTCTCGTTGGTTACCGTCCAGCGCTCACGCCCTGCCAGCACCACCGACGCGTAGGCCACCGGCTTTTTCGTGCGCGCATCCATTACCGTTCCCGAAAGGGTAAAATGCCCGTCGGTCGTTACTTCTGCCGCCGTTTCCCCGGTAAGACACAATCCCCACGCCGTAAAAATACAGGTAGAATAAATATGCTGCAAACGTCGAAACATCGTTATTTTTTCTTTTTTAAAAATAAGAATGCAAAGGTATACCCTTTATTGCCGCGCTGCAATACCCACAAATAGGTATTTTTTCGCTGCCGGCGCCTCTTACATCTTACATCAATATTCAATTTTTTTCGTACCTTCGCAGCACCTGAAACACAAATATCATGGTAACAATAAAAGAAGTCATTACAAAAAAAGAATTGAAGCAGTTTATCCGCTTCCCGTTTACACTCTACGCCGCAGACCCCTGCTGGGTGCCGCCGCTCATTGCCGATGAGACGAAAACATTGAGCCGTCATGTGAATCCGTCGTTCGACTTTTGCGAAGCGATTTATTTTTTAGCGCTTAAAGACGGTCGGACAGTCGGTCGCGTAGCCGGCATTATCAATCATAAAGCCAACGAACGATGGAAGAATAAACTGACGCGCTTCGACTGGCTCGATTTTACGGACGACGACGAGGTCTCGCGGGCCTTGCTCGACGCCGTAGAGAAATGGGGCGAAGGCAAAGGCATGACGGGCATTCACGGGCCGATGGGCTTTACCGACCTTGATTCCGAGGGAATGCTGGTCGAGGGATTCGGCAAGTTGCCGTCTATCGTAGCCAAATACAACTACCCGTACTACCCTGAGCATCTGGAACGGCACGGGTATGTCAAATCGGTCGACTGGCTGCAACAGCGCTTTCCCGCCTCGCAGCCTGTGCCCGAAAAAGTCGAGCGCATCAATCGACTCATTAGTAAGAAATACAACCTCCGCACGCAGGAATTTACCCGCCGCAAAGACGTGCTCCCCTACGCCGCCAAAATGTTCGACACAATCAACCAATCGTTCGTCAACCTGTACGGCTATACGGCGCTCTCGCCCAAGCAAATTGAATACTACGTCAAGGCCTACTTCCCGTTTGTCCGTCCCGAATTAGTCTGCTTCATTATCGACGACAAGGACAACGTCGTCGGATTGGGACTGAGCATGCCCACACTGTCGCGCGCCTTCCAGAAAGCCAAAGGGAGGCTGTTGCCGTTCGGCTGGGTTCACATCCTCAAAGCCTTGCGCAAGTACGACACCGTCGACCTCTACTTTAACGGCGTCCACCCCGACTGGCAGCACCGCGGCGTCCATTCACTTTATTACGTGGCGATGAACAACGCCTACATCCGCCACGGCATAAAAACCGCCATCTCGACCCCCCAGTTAGAAGAAAACATCAACGCCGTCGGCATCTGGGACAATTACGAAAAAGAATTTTACATGCGTACACGGTGTTATATTAAAAATAAAAACAAGGATTAAATAAAAGTCATTGTTATTTTTAAAATTTTTACTACTTTTACGGCCTAAAATAAAAATGAATGCAATACCAGCCTCATACAACAGTCTACGCACCTGCCGGCACAATTTCCGCAGCGGCGGAAACGGTGCCGTCAACGACAGGACGATTTCCGCAGCGGGAGAAATCGTGCCGTCAACGACGGGACGATTTCCGCAGCGGGAGAAATC
>JAIRKX010000119.1 GCA_031259805.1 Prevotellaceae bacterium
TCTAACGCATGCGATAGAATTGTTCTAACGCATAGGTTAGAGTTGTTCTAACGCATAGGTTAGAATTGTTCTAACGCATAGGTTAGAATAACAATGACGCAAGCGGAGCAGTGTTGCGAGAAGCAGTAGGAGCCGCTGCCGTCGCCCACGGTTAATGTTACCAAACTGCCGGCGCAGGCGGTCGAGGGCGGCGTATAGGTGGCGGCGGTGGCGGCAGGCGGGGGTGCAAATTTTATTTGCAGTAGCTAACAGTAAATCATTGTGTGGCGGAGGGGTGGATGTCTGTAAATATTCGTACCTTTGTCGGTATGACAATGAAATTAATAGATACGCATATTCACTGGTATGTCGACGATTTTCGCGATGATTTGCCGGCGGCTATCGCACGGGCGCAGGCTGCCGGTGTGCAGCAGTTTGTGCTGCCTGCGGTCGATCGTTCGACGCATGTGCCGCTGATGCAGGTGGCCGCTGCTTTTGCGGGCGTTTGCTTCCCCTGTACCGGTCTGCATCCGACGGAGGTCAAAGCCGACTGGCGCGAGGAACTGGCTTTCGTCGAACAACAGTTGGCCGAACATGCCGGGGCGTTTGTCGCTATCGGTGAAACGGGGATTGATTGCTACCGGAGCCGGGAGTTTGTGGAGGCGCAGAAGGCGGTTTTCGAGCAGCAGTTGCGCTGGTCGGCGCGCTATGACCTGCCGGTGATTGTGCATGCCCGCGACGCCTTTGAGGTGATCTTCGAAACGCTCGATCGAGTGAAGCGGTTACCGTTGCGCGGTGTGTTCCATGCATATTCGGGCAGCGTCGAAGAGTTTGAGCGTATCGGACGTTACGGTGATTTTAAGATTGGCGTGGGAGGCGTGGTGACGTTTAAAAAAGCATTGTTGGCGCAGGTGGTGGAGCGTCTGGATTTATGCCATGTGATGCTTGAGACCGACGCACCCTGGCTGTCGCCTGTACCGTTTCGCGGGAAGCGGAACGAAAGCCGTTATATGCCGTTGATCGCGGAGAAAGTGGCCGAATTGAAGCGTTGCCCGGTCGAGGAAGTCGCGGCTGTAACGACGGCCAATGCCGAAAGGTTGTTTCACTTACCGGCTTAGCGGCGATGATTTATTTCATCCGATGATATTATTCTTTTTGATGATACTATGACCCCTTCTATTTTGATTATTTATACAGGCGGCACGATCGGCATGCAGCTCAATCATGCTACGGGCGCGCTTTCTCCGTTGAATTTCGAGCAGATTGAAATGGAAATGCCGGAGTTACGGAAATTCAATCTCCGGATTGATACCTATTCGTTCGATCCGCCGATAGATTCGTCGGAAGTGCAGCCGGCGTTTTGGGTGCGGCTTGCGCGGTTGATTTATGCGCATTATGCGCATTACGATGGTTTTGTGGTGCTGCACGGGACGGATACGATGTCCTATACGGCGTCGGCAATCAGTTTTATGTTGGATAATCTGGCGAAGCCGGTGGTGTTTACCGGCAGTCAGTTGCCTGTCGGGTTGCTGCGTACCGACGGGAAGGAGAATCTGATTTCGGCAATCGAAATAGCCGCTGCCGTTGCCGATGGCCGGCCATGCGTTCCGGAGGTTGGTATTCTGTTCAACAATCAGCTGTATCGCGCTAATCGTACGACAAAATATAATGCGGAGCAGTTTCGCGCGTTCCGGTCGGCTAATTATCCGCCGCTGGCCGAAATCGGCGTGCATATTAAGTATAATCTGCCGTTTATCCGGCAGCCCGATAGTCGGGATGCGCCGCTGATGCTG
Source organism: Prevotellaceae bacterium (assembly GCA_031259805.1). Classification (GTDB taxonomy): domain Bacteria; phylum Bacteroidota; class Bacteroidia; order Bacteroidales; family UBA932; genus JAIRKX01. Next base: position 1,773 of record JAIRKX010000119.1, read on the forward strand.
TACGATACGCCGGATACGAATATTGCTATCCTTAAGTTATTCCCCGGTATCGGTCGCCGCGTAGTGGAGGGAATATTAGGGATTGAGGGATTGCGAGCGGTGGCGCTGGAGACCTACGGGTCGGGTAATGCGCCGACGGTCGAGTGGTTTATCAATGCCCTGCGGGAAGCTATCGAACGCGGGCTGATTATTCTGAATATCTCGCAATGCCACGGGGGTATGGTCGAGATGGATCAATATGAGACCGGTATTTTGTTGAAGAAGATGGGCGTCGTGAGCGGCTACGACAGCACGACCGAAGCGGCTGTCGCTAAACTGGCCGTCCTGCTGGGGCAGACGAGAGACACCGGGACGATCATCGCGGCGCTCAATACTTCGCTGCATGGGGAGATTTCGCCGGGAACGAACTAATTCGGAAATTATTCGTAAATTCGCACCCTCAAATCGGGAGAGATGGCCGAGTGGTCGAAGGCGCACGCCTGGAAAGTGTGTAAGCTCCAAAAGGGCTTCATGGGTTCGAATCCCATTCTCTCCGCAGAACAGGCCTCCAGCCCTTATGTATCAAGGGGTGCGGAGAATTTGGAAAAAATTTCGGGACAGTAACGGGACAGTACCTTTTTACGCTTTTTGAGGACAAACTTCAAAAGGTGTAAAAAAAAAATGCCTACTCATCAACACAATCATCGCATTTCCTACATTCCGGCGCGATTGACGGAAGGAAAAGAGTGGTTTGTCTCCTACTACGTCATCTACCCGCCTACCGGAAAGTTGCGGCGGAAAAAGGTGAAAATGAATAGAATTCACTCCATTACGCAGCGACGCATAGTCGCGCGAAAGCTCATCATCGATATTAATGCAAAATTATACAACGGCTGGAATCCTTTTTTGGAGGACGAGGCGCCCAAATCCTATCATCAATTGCTTGACGTGCTCGCCACTTATATGGCGATTCAAGAAAAAGAACTGGAAAAAAATTCGCTCCGCTCCTACCGCTCCTACGTTAAATTTATTGTCGAATATATTATCCATTCATTGAAAACGCCGAAAATGTACGTCGCTCAGTTTGATAAAGGGACGGCTGCCGATTTGATGCTCGCCATTAAACAGAATCCGGCGCTGTCGAACAGAACGTATAATAATTATTTATTGTTTTACAAAGTGCTGTTTAACTGGCTAAAACAATACAACTACATCACAGCCAATCCCTTTGAGGGTATTACGAAAATAGCCAAAAGGAAAACGCCGAAAATACGGCAACTCATTTCGTCGGAGCTCCGGAAGGCCCTGTGTGATTATCTTTGCAAACAGAATCCAAATTATCTGTCCATGTGCATGATGTGCTACTATTGTTTTTTGCGACCGAATGAAATATCCTATCTGAAAGTGAGCGACGTCGATTTAATGAAACAAACGATTCTGGTACGGAAGGAAATTGCAAAAAACGATAAGGACAGTATCCGTATCATACCGGACGCCATGATGCCCTATATGAAACATTTACAGTTGACAGGAGATAAAGATCGATACCTTTTTTCATTTGACCGCAAATACCTGTTTGTGCCGGGAGTGAAACATGCCGATTCGCGCGAAATAGCCCGCTACTGGAGCACGTTGCGCGACGCGGTGAAAATACCGGTCAACGTACAATTTTACAGCCTGAAAGATACCGGAATAACCAATATGCTGGCCGACGGGGTAGCGGCAAATTTCGTACAAGGACAGGCCGACCACAGTTCATTAGCCATCACCTCGATGTATGCCGGAACGACCACGCCGGCCAGCCAGGAACAAATACGGAAAAAAGCGGGAGCGTTCGTATAGCGGCATTTAAAGGAGTATCTATTAACGGGGAGCTTTGCCTAAATACAGTTCGTATTCATCAAAGATTAAATCCCAATTTTTTCCCCACACGATATTGCCATATTCGATATTGAATTTTCTGAATTTTTTAATATCTATGTATTTATCATATTGAGGATGTGGGTTCATCAGCAGAAATGGGCCAAAATCAATATCTCTTACTACTCCGTCCGAAAAAGTTAGGCGTACTTCATAGCCGTCTAAATATTCAGCATTTACAATTTTTATAGGAGGATTATTTTTCTTCATTATTCCGGATTTTTTTGGTAACTGTGGTTTTTTTTGAGGTTGTGGCCATAATCGTATCGTTTTTTACAAAGATATGTAATCTTTCTCAAATGCAAAAAAAACCCTGCCGGAGCTCCGGCAGGGTTTCCGATGGCGGCATGGCGTCATTCTGCGACGGTCGCGAGCGCGAGCAACTGCTGATTGAGTTCCTGTATAAAGTGAGCCGCATACTGCACATCTTCGGCCTCCTCTTTGGTTAGATGGCCGATTTCCAAAATGGACACAGCCAGCAGGATATTGAGGCC
>JAIRKX010000143.1 GCA_031259805.1 Prevotellaceae bacterium
TTCACTGGTTGATAGAAAATTCCCTGCACCGGGCGCTTTGCACGGCCTTGCGTCAAGGAGCAGATTCCTCCGCTGCGTGCGCGAGGAACGAGCGCAACACAATGAACTAAGAACTAAGAACTAAGAACTAAGAACTAAGAACTAAGAGTTGAGAGTGGAGAGTTGAAAGTTGAAAGTTGAAAAATCCACCCCCGCCTGTCGGCACCCCCGCCAGCGGGGAGAGCTACGCAGGCTGCGCTATACAAGGGCTGCCGCCGCATGGCTGTCCCCCGCTGGCGGGGGTGCCGACAGGCGGGGGTGGACTTAACTAAGAACTAAGAGTTAAGAACTAAGAATTTTCAATTTTCAATTTTCAACTCTCAACTTTCAACTCTCAACCTTCCGATGGGGGAATGCCTGCCGCAGGCCATCATAAGAATCATAAGAATCACAAGAATCACAAGAATCAAAGTTCAGACAATGGCGGCGGAGATGAAATTAACAATTAACAATTAACAATTAACAATTATTTATTTGGTACATATTAAAAAAAGTTATACCTTTGCACTCCCCAAATGAAAAATAGAGGGAGCTTAGCTCAGCTGGTTTAGAGCATCTGCCTTACAAGCAGAGGGTCATAGGTTCGAATCCTATAGCTCCCACAAAGGCCATCGAAAGATGGCTTTTTTTATGGGTGCAGGGTGGAAGGATGCGCGATGTGAGGAATCGGCGTAATCGGCGGACAATTTTCATCCTTTTCATCCCTGCGCTTCGCACCCTCAATTCCCCAGTAATCCAAAGTACCCGTCGGTCAATGCACAGGGCGGGGTGAACCATTTGCACATGGCAGCCGGTCGGACGAGCCCGTGGCCGCTCCATAAGGGACTGTGGGGAGGCAGGTAGAAGGTGATGGTCTTGCTGTCGGCGTAGCGTTGTCGCAGGAAAGCCGGCAGACGTGGCGCAAGGGTAGGGGAGGCAGCTGTTTCCTTCACCGTTACGGTGTCGCCTTCGCGTTCGACGATGATATAACCTTCGTCGTCGCGTTCGGAAAAGTAGAAAGCGCCGCCGCCTGCTATCCGGCATTCGCGGACAGCGTAGGACAGAAGGCCGGCATCCCAGCGCACAAAGCAGCCGCCGGTCGAAAAAAACCGTTCACGCCATGTAACAATCTTTTGTATCCCGCTTTCCGTATCATCCGACGAGATGCCTTCCGGCGGCACGAAGCCATCCGGACGGTTGGTGCGAAAAGACACCGCCCGTTGGAAGAATGCGGGCGCAAACCCCTGTCGGCTATAAAACCCAACCAATGCATCCGATGCCGGCACGACGATAGCCAACTCGCAGCCCTCGGCGCGCATCTGCGCATCGGCCTGCGCCGCCAGTTGCCGCGAAAAGCCTTGCCCGCGGAATGCCGGCAGCGTGGCCACCGCATACACATAGCGCGCCTTCCGTTCGCCGGCAGGCGTAACAAGCGTGGCCGGCAGCAGCGATAGCATGGCTACGGCGCGACCGCCGACGGTATGCACCAATGTATTTTCGGGCGAGTAAGCATGCGAAAAATACAGATTGCCGTACGCTTCGTCGTCGTCAAAGCAAACATTCCAGATATGTTTCAATTCCTCGATCACGGTAGGGGTTCGGCCAGATATTTTTCGAGCAGGAAAGCCGGATGGTACGATAATTTCGCCTTCCGCAAGCCGGCATCACCGGTGTCGTCCTCGCGGTTAACGTAGGCCAGACCATCAGCATGACGCTGCACAAATTCTTGGTTAATCACTTGGTAAGCGCCCGGAAAAGATTCGCTAAACGCCTTTTCGATATGTACAATCAGCGTGTCGGAGTTAAGCCGCTCGCCCACCGTGTAGGCAATCACCCGGCCATCGACGCGCAGGAGGCCGCCGAGCAACTCCTCTTCAAAAAAATAAAGCAATGCCCGCTGCACCGCACAGGTTTCGGCTTTCAGCGACAGGTTGTCGTTGCATCCGTACAGACGGCACCATTCTTTATTCATCGCTACGCATTCCGACAGGTTGGCGCCGGTAACAGGTTCGTATGCCCAGTCGAACGTCTTCCTGAATCGCGCGGCATGATTGCGCTTTGCTTGATATTTCTTTCCCGCTAACCGCATCAGGTCTTCGCTGTGGTAAATATAATCGAAACTGTGGCGTTGCGGCGTAAACCGGAAACGGTTAGGAAACCATTGTTCCATCTCCGCCTTTTGTTCCGGCAGTATGGCGCGAATACAAGCCGTGTAGTCGCCTTCGGACGCATCGTCGAGGATGGCCTGTATCGCCGTCCTTACATCGCCCGCACCGGGCGGATAGAGATAGTATTTCGGGTTGTCGCCGGAACGCAGGAGCAGAAAGCGATCGAAATAAGCGATTTCTATCCCAAACGCCAATCCCCAATTAAATGAATTGGCAAAAGAATATTCGGCGGCGCGAAAATCGGATAACGCAAGCCGGCGATTGATTTCATCGCGGTCGTCGAGGGATATTTTGTGAAATGGAAGCATAAAATTACACGTATTTTCAATTTAAAATTTGTACATCATAAAAATTTTGTACCTTTGACCGACAAAGTTAAAAAAAGTAAACTATAAAAACAACGTAAACACAGTGTTTAACTTAATAATGTAAGAAAATGGCAGAATACAAAATTCTTTTAGTCGATGATGAAAACGACATTCTGGAATTTCTCTCGTACACGTTACGCAAAGAAAAATTCGACGTGTATACGGCGTCCGACGGCCGGCAAGGAGTAGAAAAAGCATTAGAGGTATGCCCTCATTTGATTTTGCTGGATGTCATGATGCCCGAAATGGATGGCATTGCAGTGTGTGAAGAACTGCGGAAGCACGAGTCGTTACGCAATACGGTGATTGCGTTTCTGACGGCGCGTGGGGAAGATTATTCACAGATCGCCGGATTTGATGCCGGCGGCGATGATTACATCACTAAACCCATTCGCCCGAAAGTGCTGGTTTCGCGTATTCATGCCCTGTTGAAACGCCATCACACGCTCACTGCGCAGGACGATAACGAACCGCCTGTTATTTCGTCGGTGGTTATCGATCGCGAGCGTTTTATGGTCTTTAAGGAAGGCCAGCCGGTAGTGATGCCTAAAAAGGAATTTGAACTATTGGCGTTGTTGTATTCCCGACCGGAAAAAGTGTTCCTGCGTGAAGAAATTTATTCCTCCGTATGGGGAACGGATATCGTCGTGGGCGAACGTACGATTGATGTGCACATCCGTAAATTGCGCGAAAAATTAGGCGATCAGCATATCAAGACCGTCAAAGGCGTGGGATATAAATTTATGCCGTAGACCATTTACCGTTCGGAATGAACGGTAAATAAACCGGCAAGGCGATCGTAACGGTCGCGTATACCGCGAAAAAACACGTACACATGGTACGTGTTTTCTGTTTCTGCAAAACACCCTTCTATGGCTTCCCAGTCCACCGTCCCGTCATGGCGAAGGACTACATACCGATAATTATAAAGCCCTTGTTTGACCAGCGTATTCAATTCGTACGCTTGGCGCTGCGTATTGTATTCCATACGGAATGCCGGATGTAGCGTATGGTTGCTTAATGCACCGAAGACATACACCTCGCCGTCGAAAGGTGTGTCGCGCAGCAGCGTAAAAATAGCGGTTACATAATCGGCCTCCGTATGTCGGTCGACGGTGCGGGCGGCATCAATGCGAAACCGTCCGTTGAGGTCGCGCTCGTGAAAGTATTTCTTATCGCGCGGCCGGTCGGGTTGTAGCAGGGCATAGGTAAAACCCTGCTCGTCGGTACGTATTTGTACAATGCCCTGTCCGTTGAAATCAGGATTGCGCGTGTCGAAAAACCGGAACTCATTGCCGCCGGCGTACCAATTACGATTGATTTGCGAAAAATCCGTCCGCCCGTTATCGACAAAGGCGGGCGTCGGCTGTTCGGCGCCGGGCGTGCGATAGTCATTCTGCTCGACGCGCACTTTCAACTCGCGGAATGCATTGCGCACCTCCAGTTGCGGATGCGCCACGGCGATCTCCAATTGCTGCAAACACGGCTCACCGGTAACTGCCGGCCCGCGCAGGCGCAAGGTCGTTGCCGCTACTTTCGGATCGACCACCGAAAAACCACGTACAAAGACCGGCTTCGACGCGCTTTCTTCGTACACTTTCAACAAATAATTACCCGACGCCTTCAGTTGCACGTCGCGGTTGGGTATTTGCAGGGTGTAATGCACATAGCCGATGCGCGTGATGTGCGAATGGGCGTAATCGTAAAACCAGTTTTCGGGATAGCCCTCCAGATAATCGGTCAAAAACAAGTTGTCTTCTTCCCAATCGGCCGTACAATGGACAATCGTGTAGCGTAGCGGCGAACGGTCGGTCGACAAATCGTCGAACCATAGCGTCAGATACTCGTCCATGCCCAACGTCAGCGCCGGCAACGACAGTTCGTTATCACCCTTGAAAAGCTGGATGCTGCGGATATTCGGATCGTAGCACGCATCCTTCCACTGCAACTGCCGGTTGACCGGCGACTCGATCGTTTGCCCGCCGACCGGCAACGACAACCACACGAATGCGGCAAAATAAAGGAGTTTGTTCATAATAATAAATTGAAATGCAAAGATAGGGAAAAAGCGTGAAGCATGTCTGTACCCTGCACCTTCCATTAGTCGCCCGGCCTGCGGGTATGAAAAAGGCGTCCGTCCATGATTTTTGAGACGGATGTACTCCTGTTGGGAAAAAATACGCTCCTTGATGAAGAAAAATTTCGTACGTATGAAAAAAAATTTCCTCCCGTATGCAAATAAATTTATGTACGGGAGGAAATTTATTTCCGCACGTGCGGAAATTTATCCCGGCACGTGCGCCGCTACCGGAGCCGGCTATGCCTTCTCAAACCGGATGCCTTCGATGGCCTGCTTGAGCGCTACGCTGGGGGTAGATACCACCTTGACGCCGCCTGCATCCGCCGTCCGGAGGATGAAGCGCAGGAGGAGTATGGGGGCCGCGGGTAGCATTGTTTGTGCGGAAGGGTGAGTGATTGGTGTGATTCGTTGTTTTTATCGTTGCCGTTTACTGCCTAATTTTGTACGCAACGTACCGAAAAACCATAGCTCTTGGCTTGTCTATTATCAATAGAACTATTATAATACGCCCCGTTTTCGTAACCGAAGTGAAGGATATACCCACTGTTCCCGTTTTCTGTGGACGGCCAAAAACGCCCATAGTTGGCGGGACGGTTGAGCCGGCTCTGAAATCGTTCGCCGGACATAGGATAAAAAACAGAAGCAAGGGTATTCGGATTGAAATACAATACGCCAAAATATGCCACGTCTGTTTGATTATACTTTACGGTGCTATTGTTCGTCGTCGACCCTATATCTGCAGTAATCCGATGCCGGTCAAAGAACCCGTCAGCGTAATAACCTGAAACTTCATTCTCGCTTGGTATCAATTCATTGTTGGGGGTGTAGGTCGGTCGTCGGTAGCCTGTGGGACATTCGTTGGCTGCCGCGCCGGTGTAGCTGTACCATCCGCTTAATGTTACGTTTAATCCCGGGTTCACCGGATGGTAGGCGCGCACGATGCTTCCGCCGAACTGGAAGAAACTGCCGGCCTGCGAAGGGTAGGCGGTATATACCGCTTTTCCGCCGTAGGCGGCCAGGTCGGTATGGTCGGTTACAGTTGAGCCTCCCGCGCCGTTGGCCGGGTCTTTCAGGTTATATACCGTATATTTTGCGCCCGTTGCATTGGCTATCTCCGCCGCATTTTCCCCCTGCCGTATGTAAATCAAATAATATTTACTGTTATTACTATGATACAGCACGACGAGTCCATAGCGGGGCGTCGCATTGGGGTTGGGGCCGGTTAGCCCGATACGGAAATAAATAT
>JAIRKX010000164.1 GCA_031259805.1 Prevotellaceae bacterium
GCAGGTAGCTCTCTACGAGCAGCAGGTAGCTCTCTACGAGCAGCAGGTAGCTCTCTACAAGCAGTAGGTAGCTCTCTACGAGCAGAAGGTAGCTCTCTACGAGCAGCAGGTAGCTCTCTACAAGCAGCAGGTAGCTCTCTACGAGCAGAAGGTAGCTATCCCCCGGGCGAAGATAATTCAGTATAAATTATTGATAACAAAATGTATAACAAAAAAAACAATTGCGTATGAAAGATTACATCCCACAAGGCCCTGACAAATTTAATGCGTTTCAGGGCAATTTCCTAACCCTTGTAGTAGCAAACAAGACAGCATGGGGCATCAACGATGCGGCAATAGCGCCCCTGCAAACCCGGCAAGCCACATGGGACGTACTGTATCCGAAAGCGTCATCGCCCACCGACCGGACCCCGGCCGATGTGTTGGCGCGGAAAGAATGTCAGGCGGCCTATACACATGACATCCGGGGGTTTGTCAACCAACAGCTGCGGTACAACCAGCTGGTCTCCGACCCCGACAGGGAACGGCTGGGGCTGCGGGTGCCTTCCAGCTCGCGCCACCCGGTGTCTCCCCCTGTAACGGCGCCTGCAGTGATACACATCGACACGTCGGAAACCCGTCGGCACACCGTCCAATTCACTAACGAAATCGGCGCGCGCGCGAAACCCGCAGGCGTCCACGGATGTGAAATCTATATGAAAAAAGGCGGCGACCCGCCCGTGTCCGACGCCGAGTTTATCTTTGCCGGCACGGATACCAGCACGCCTTTTGTCGTCGATTTCGACATCGCCGACATTGGAAAAACGATTTATTACCACCTGCGCTGGGTCAACACCGTCGGCGTCGCCGGCCCCTGGAGCCCGCTGGTAAGCGCTATCGTAACGTAGCCCTTGCGGGAATGATGAACGGCAAACCTTCCGTGCGGGGCGTTTTTTCTCCTCGCACGGAAGGTTTTTTTCATGTAAAAAAATTCAATATAAAGAATAATGAACCATTTACCCCTAACTCTTAACTCCTAACTCTTAGTTCTTAATATTCAATATAAGGAATAGTTAACAATTGACTCGTATAGTACGTATGAATATATCTGTAATAACACTGGGGTGCTCGAAGAATCTGGTCGATTCGGAGCGGCTGATGAAACAGCTGCAGGCGGCGGGGCACCGCGTAACACACGACGATGCCACCGACGCCGATACCGTATTTATCAACACCTGCGGTTTTATCGAAGCCGCCAAAGAAGAATCTATCGCGATGATACTGTCGCTGGTCGAGGCCAAACGGCGCGGCGATATTAAACGGGTGTATGTCATCGGATGCCTGTCGCAGCGGTATCGGCGCGAGTTGCAGGAGGAGATGCCGGAGGTCGACGGGTTTTTCGGCGTCGACGAATGGGAACGCCTGTTGGCGGTGGTCGGCGGCACACTGCATCCGCCCCTCTTCGTGCGCCGTCTGCAAACCACGCCGCGCCATTTTGCATGGCTTAAGATAGCGGAAGGATGTAACCGGGGCTGCGCCTATTGCGCCATCCCGCTCATTCGCGGGCAATACCGTTCGACGCCCTTCGAGGAGCTGCGGGTAGAGGCTACGATACTGGCGGCAAGCGGGGTGAAGGAACTGCTGATTACCGCTCAGGATACGACTTACTACGGGGTCGATCTCTATGGTCGTCGTCGTCTGACGGCGCTTCTTCGGGCGCTGTCGACTGTCAGGGGCGTCGAGTGGATTCGTCTCCACTATGCTTATCCTGCACAGTTTCCGCTCGACCTGATAGCCGAATTGCGCGATAATCCCAAGTTGTGTAAATATCTCGATATACCGCTGCAACATATTTCCGACAGGGTGTTGAAGAATATGCGGCGCGGCGTCGACGGCGCACAGATACGCGCGTTAATAACCCAGCTCCGCGCTGCCGTTCCCGATATTGCTCTCCGTACGACCTTGATGGTCGGACATCCGGGCGAGGATGATGAGGCGTTTGCCGAGTTGCTGGATTTTGTCGAAGAGATGCGTTTTGAGCGGCTCGGCGTCTTCCGTTATTCGGAAGAGGAGGGGACTTATGCCGCCCGTCATTTTCCGGATATTATCCCCGACGATGAAAAGCAGCGCCGCTATGAGGCGGTGATGGCCTTGCAGTCCCGTATTTCTCAAGATTTCAACAGTCGGCTGATAGGTCGTCGTCTCCGCGTTCTGGTCGACCGCTATGAGGGCGATCGTTATGTTGCCCGTACCGAATATGATTCGCCGGAGGTGGATAATGAGGTAATCATTCCGGCTACTGCGGCGTCCTGTCGTCTGGGGCAGTTCTGCGAGGTTACTATCACCGCCGCAGAGGAGTACGATTTGTGGGGGCGTGAGGCGTCTGTTGTCTGAGCGATTGGAAGTTTCATACAGAGTTATTTTTTTGTTATCTTTGCAAGAAAAATAGTAATGAGTGTTATTCTATTTATTGTATTAATTATTGCGGCATACCTGATAGGGTCTGTTTCAAATGCCATTTGGATTGGCAATGTTTGTTTTCATACGGATGTGCGTAAGCATGGAAGTCATAATGCCGGAGCTACGAATGTCATGCGCGTGCTTGGCTGGAAGGCGGCGGCGCCGGTGTTTATCCTCGATTTTGCTAAGGGAGTGGCGGCGGTATGCCTGATTGCTTTTACTTCGCTGGAGAAGAATCCTGCTGATTATTTTGAGGCCAATACGTTTGTCGGTTTTCAGATTGCATTGGGTATAGCGGTGGTGTTAGGGCATATATTCCCGTTATTCGCTTCGTTCAAGGGCGGTAAGGGGGTTGCTACGACGGCGGGGGTGGTATTGGCTATATTTCCTGCGGCGATGCTGATTATGCTTGGCATTTTTCTGATTTGCCTGTTCATTACCCGGTATGTTTCGCTGAGTTCTATTATTGCCGCGTTGTTTCTCCCGATCATCGTCATAGTGCTGTTCGATATTATTATCGGCACTTACGAGCCGGTGATGCTCGAAATATTCAGCGTGCTGGTTACCGTTACTATTTTAATAACTCACCGTAAAAATATCCGGCGGTTACGTCGCGGTACGGAGAATAAGATAGTGATTCGTAAGAATCCGTCGATTGAGATACCGAAGAGAGATTGATGCTATGCTTCGCGCGTATCTTTCATTACGCTGTAGGCGCTCAGGTGGTCGATTTCGAATGCGGCGATAAACGCATGTCGTTCGGTGTTCCATGCCTGACTGCGCGTAATGTAGATGGCGGCAGACCGGATAAAGTCGTCGCTGTTTTGCGAGTCGAGCAGCAGCAGGTAGCCCATAATGATGTGTCCGGCCATTTCGACCAGCCGGCGGGCGTGGAAGTCGGTGTATTCCTTGTCGGCTTTGGCGAGTACTGATTGCACGGTTTGTTCGTATTGGTCGGTCATCGCTATCAGTATTTTCCGCAAGTGTTCGTGTTCCGCTTTGACGGGTTCTTTTTCGTAGATGCGGATTTTATTCAGGTATGCTCCTGTTGATACGCCACGAATGGCCGCTACGACTTGTAATTGCGACGTTCCTTCGTAAATAGTCAGGATGCGTGCATCGCGGTATAGGCGCTCTACCGGGTAGTCTTTCATGAAGCCCGAACCGCCGTGTATTTGCAACGCATCGTAGGCGTTCTGGTTGGCATATTCGCTGGCAAATAGTTTTACTAACGGGGTAAAGAGGTCGGCCTGTTTTTGAAATTCCTTTTGTTCGGCGCGTTCTTCGGGCGTCAGTTTACGTTCTTCGGTCAGCAGGTTGTAGGCTTTATAGACGTCTACGAAGCGCGCGGTTTCGTATAGCAGCGCGCGCGAGGCTTGCAGTCTGGCTTTGATAACGCCCAGCATTTCGTATACGGCCGGGAAGTCGACGATGGCCTTTCCGAATTGTACCCGTTCGTGCGCATATTTCAGCGCTTCGCGGAAGGCGGCTTCCGACAGTCCGATTGACTGTGCGCCTGTGCCCAGCCGCGCGCCGTTCATCAGCGACATTACGTATTTAATCAGCCCCAGTTTGCGGTCGCCGACCAGCAGGGCCGGCGCATTGTTGAAGAGCAATTCGCAGGTAGGCGATCCTTTGATGCCTAATTTATTTTCGATACGGCGGACGGTTACTCCGCCGTCGTTTTTATCGTATACGAAACACGAAAGGCCGCGCCCGTCGGTCGATCCTTCTTCGGAGCGCGCCAGTACTAATTTTATTTGTGCGTCGCCGTTGGTGATAAAGCGTTTTACGCCGTTGAGCCGCCATACGCCGTCAGGCTCGTCCCAGGTGGCTTTAAGCATCACGGCTTGCAGGTCGCTGCCGGCGTCGGGTTCGGTCAAGTCCATCGAGCAGGTGTCGCCTTTGTTGATGCGTGGTAGGAAGCGGTCTTTAATCTCTTGTGTAGCGAATTCGTGAATGGTTTCGGCGCAATCCTGCAATCCCCAAATATTGGCGAAACCGGCGTCGGCGCGCGATACCAGCTCGGCAGCTATTACGTAGGGCACCATTGAAAAGTTCAGTCCGCCGTATTCGCGCGGCAACGACAGTCCATAGACGCCGGCTTGCGTCAGCGCCTCGTGGTTTTGTTGTGTGCCGGCGGCGTACTTTACCCGCCCGTCGATGACCTGCGGGCCTTCGTGGTCTACGTCTTCGGCATTGGGGGCAATGACATTGGCGCAGATATCGCCAATCACTTCCAGCACCCGGTCGTAGCTGTCCAGCGCATCGTCGGTATTGGCCGGCGCATAATCGTATTTGCCGTCGTCGGCAAAGTTGTTTTCTTTCAGTTCTACAATTTTTCGCATCAGCGGATGCTGCAATTGAAATTGGAGGTCTTTGTTATCGGTGTAAAAATTCATGTTGTTTAATCTAATTCCGTTAATTGCTCTAAGTACTTTTAACTACTTGCTGTTTTCTTTGTAGCTCTTAATTATTTTGGGGATGATTTCATTCAAGTCGCCTACCATTGCATAGTCGGCAATTTGGTTGATGGGAGCGTCGGCGTCGGTGTTGATGGAAATCACCATCGCCGACTGGTCCATGCCGGCTGTATGCTGGATTTGTCCCGAAATGCCGCAGGCGATATACAGTTTGGGGCGAACGGTTACACCGGTTTGTCCCACCTGCCGTGCATGGTCGGCAAAGCCTGCATCAACGGCTGCGCGCGACGCGCCTACTTCGCCGCCCAAAACGGCTGCCAAGTCGAATAGCAATTTGAAATTGTCCTTGCTGCCTACGCCGTAACCGCCGGACACGATGATGCCCGCGCCTTTAATGTCAATCTTGCGTTCTTCGATGTGCTGCTCTATTATTTCTACCACAAAGTCCGTATCGGAAAGGTATTGTTTTGCGTCTACCTTCCTTACTTCCGCCGCTTTGGGGGCGTTTACCGGTTCTTTCTTCATCACGCCTTCGCGGACGGTCGCCATTTGCGGGCGGTGTTCGGGGTTGATAATCGTGGCGATGATGTTGCCGCCAAAGGCCGGACGAATCTGGTAGAGCAGGTTTTTGTATGTATTGCCTTTGGTGTCGCTATGGTCGCCGATTTCGAGACTGGTGCAGTCGGCGGTCAGGCCGCTTTTCAGGGCGCTGGATACGCGCGGCGCAAGGTCGCGGCCAACGCTGGTCGCCCCAAACAATACAATCTGCGGTTGCTCCGCCTTGATGACGCCAATGGTTATAGCCGCATGGGGTAATGTGCGGAACGGCTCTAAGCGGGCGTCGTCGGCCACGTGTACGATGTCTGCGCCATAGTTTGCCAGTTCCTTTTCGATACCGGTCAGTTTTTCTCCGATAGCCAGCGCTTCGAGCCGGCAGCCCAATTGCGCCGCCAGCCCACGTCCTTTGGTGAGCAGTTCCAAACTTACATCGGCTACTTTGCCGCCTTCAATTTCGCAATAAACTAAAATATTATTCATTTTATTTTGTTTTGTTTTGTTGTTTTGCCCGGTGGGCATAACTCAGATCAACTATTTTTAACTTTTAAACTCAACCGATGGTATGGTTGCTCATCAACTCCTTTATCAGTCCGTCTACATCGGCGTCGGAGGCGGTGAGGCGTTTCGATTCTTTGGCTTGGAAGACGATGTTTTCGATTTTCTTCACTTTGGTCGGTGATCCGGATAGTCCGAACTGGGTTTCGTCGCCGCCGACGTCGGCTACGCCCCATTCGGTGATGCGTAAGTAGTCGGGCAGTTGGCTGCCGTAGGCATTATTGCCGGCGTCCTGCCATTCCGATAAGGTTTTGGCGCGTTTGTATTTCAACAGTTGTTTCGCATGGCGCGAACGGCAGGCGGGCGCCGACCCGTGTACGGTAATCAGCGCCGGCAGCGGCGTCGATACCGTTTCTACACCCCGTTCGAGACGGCGTTTCACTTGTATCCGTTCTCCGTTGCACGAAAGGATGTCTTCGGCGTAGGTTACTTGCGGCCAGTTCAGTTTTTCGGCCACTTGTGGGCCTACCTGCGCCGTATCGCCGTCGATCGCTTGACGTCCTGCGAGGATAAGGTCGGGATTCAGTTTGCGGATGGCTTGCATCAAGGCGTAGGATGTGGCGAGCGTATCAGCGCCGGCAAATTTACGGTCGGTCAGCAGTACGCCGCCGTCCGCGCCGCGAAATAATCCTTCGCGGATAATGTCTGCTGCGCGACCCGGCCCCATCGTAAGCAATTGAACGGTCGTTCCGGGAATCCGGTCTTTGAGGCGCAATGCCTGCTCCAGTGCATTCAAATCCTCCGGATTGAAAATAGCGGGTAGGGCCGCGCGGTTTACTGTTCCGTCTGCCTTCATGGCGTCTTTCCCGACATTGCGCGTGTCCGGCACTTGTTTGGCCAGTACGACGATTTTTAGAGGTTTTGTCATTATTCCTTTAAATTAATTGATTTTTGCTTCATGCTCAAGCTTGCGCCGTATTGCTTCCAAAGGTCATCGGAATGGCTACGCCGCCTTCGTTTACTCTTATTTTTCCGTGCGACGATTCGTATTTCGCTATGTTATCCTGCAGGGCGCTTAACAGGCGTTTGGCATGTTCGGGCGTCAATATCACCCGGCTTTTCACCTGCGCCTTGGGCATCCCCGGCAAGATACATACAAAGTCAAGCACAAATTCACTTTGCGAATGCGCAATTACGGCAAAGTTTGCATACGTTCCTTGCGCTACTTCCTCTTTCAACTCGATGTTGATTTCTTTCTGTTGTTCCATAATCATTTTATTTTTTAGCGGGGCAAAGGTAAGAAAAAAATTAGAGATCGAACGACATTCCCCGTTGGGGGGTCATGGTCAACGGTCAATGCTCAAAATTTCGGTTTTGCGATTTTCTCCATCAGCTTCAATACCGCTTGTCGTCGTTTCAATAAATAAGCGGTGGGTTTCGTGGGGTTGCGTTGCCGGGGGTTAGGGAGACAGACGGCTATCATGGCCGCTTCCGGCGCCTTTAGCGAGAGGGCGTTCTTGTTATAGCAGGCCTGCGCTGCCGCTTCAATGCCGTAGACGCCCTCGCCCATTTCGACGACATTGAGGTAGACTTCCATAATCCGCGCCTTGCTCCAGCAGCATTCGATCAAAATTGTGTAGTAGGCTTCCAGTCCTTTGCGCAGCCACGAGCGTTGCGGCCACAGGAAGACGTTTTTGGCGACTTGCTGTGTAATCGTGCTGGCGCCGCGGATGCGCGTCCGGTTTTCCTGATACCGGACGCGGTTAATCTCGTCCCAGTCGAACCCGCAATGCTGCTCGAAACGGTTGTCTTCCGAGGCGATGACGGCCAGCGTCATCTGCGGCGAAATGGCCTGCAAGGAAACCCATGTGTGATGCGGTGTATAGGCGGTATCGCACCGGTGTTCCCATGCGCGGAGGAACATCAACGGCGTGTGCGATACGGGGAGCCAGCGGTATGCCAGCACCTGTGAGAGCGACAGTACGAATAGCGCACCGGCGATGTGTAATGAATGATAGAGTATGCGACGAAGAAATTTCATAATTCAAAAACGGCGACAAAGGTAGTACTTTTGCCTTAAAATGAGAAGAGGGTGCACCCCAGCACCCTCTTCCTGTTAAAATGACAGCGGTTAGGAACTGTCTTTTAACAAACGTCTATTACGGCTTCCATGCCGCGTTCGATGGCTTGTTCATTCATCGGTATCAACTTGTGGTGTCGTTCGGGAATGGATTTTTTCAAGCCTTTGATTACATTTTCTAATTGTACGACCGGGCGTTTTTTGAGGTAAGCGCCCAGTACAATCATGTTATATGCTTTGGCGTTGCCGATGCGAGCGGCTTCTTCGGCGGCTTCGATTTTGCAAATGTGAATGTCGGTGCGGGCAGGCGGGTGCGTAATTCCGTTTGGGTCGTAAAGCAACAATCCGCCCGGTTTGACCATGTGCTCAAATTTATCCAGCGATTGCTGGTTTAAGATAATGGCCGTATCACATTTGTTGACTATCGGCGAGCTGATGCGGTCGCTGCTCAGTACGACGGTAACGTTGGCTGTTCCGCCGCGCATTTCGGGGCCGTAGGAAGGCATCCATGTTACTTCCATGTCTTGCATGATGCCTGAGTAGGCTATTATTTTTCCCATCGAGAGGACGCCCTGTCCTCCGAAGCCTGCGATGATGATTTCTTCTTTCATTGTCTTTGTAGTTAGAGTTGTCTTTGTAGTTAGCGTTGTTTTTGTGGTTAGAGGGGTTCTTTTTTTATTTTAGCGGTCTTTCAAATCGCCCGGGGGGTAGGCCGGGAACATGTGTTCGACCATCCAGTTGTTGGCTTCTACCGGTGTGAGTTTCCAGCCGGAGTTGCATGTGCCGACTACTTCTACGAATGAGGTTCCTTTTTTCAATGCGGAATTTTCGAATGCTTTTCGGATGGCGCGTTTGGTTTTCCGTACAGCGCCCGGCGTGTGTACCGCTTGCCGCGTTACGTAGCATGTGCCGTCTAATTGTGCGAGCAGTTCGGTAATTCGTAGCGGGTGGCCGTTTAGTTCGACGGTTCGGCCGTAGGGCGTGGTGGAGGTAATTTGTCCGATGAGGGTTGTCGGGGCCATCTGTCCGCCGGTCATTCCGTAGATGGCGTTGTTGATAAAGATGACTGCGATGTTTTCTCCGCGATTGCAGGCGTGTATGATTTCGGCTGTGCCGATTGAGGCCAGGTCGCCGTCGCCTTGGTAGGTGAATACGTACTTGTCGGGGTTCAGGCGTTTGACGGCGGTGGCCAGCGCCGGCGCGCGTCCGTGGGCGGCCTGCTGCCAGTCGATGTGGAGGTAGTTGTAGGCAAAGACGGCGCATCCGACGGGCGATATGCCGATGGTCTTGTCCTGAATATTCATTTCTTCTATTATTTCGGCGATGAGTTTGTGTACTGTGCCGTGGCTGCATCCGGGGCAGTAGTGCATTACGGTATCGGTGAGTATGGGTGTTTTGCCGTATACTCGATGGGCCGGTTTTATGATTTCTTGTGTGGTCATAGTGTTTTGTGTCGTTGGTTTGTATTTTGGTTACAGGGAAAAGAGTTGTTTGAGGGCGTCGAGTACCTGTCCGGGGTCGGGGACCATGCCGCCGAGCCGTCCGTAGTGTTTGACCGGCGTCCGGCCTTCTACTGCGAGCCGGACGTCTTCGACCATTTGTCCGGCGCTGAGTTCGACGGACAGGACGCCTTTCAGTTGGGGGGCGAGCCGTTGCAGTTCTGTTGTGGGGTAGGGAAAGAGGGTGATGGGGCGGAGCAGGCCGACTTTCAGGCCGGCGGTGCGCGCCATGTCGACTGTTTCCTGACAGATGCGCGCCATGGCGCCGTAGGCTACGAGCAGGTAGTCGGCGTCGTCGCACCGGGTTGTTTCGAAGCGTACTTCTTTTGTGCGGATTTCGTTGTATTTTTCGATTAATTTTTCGTTGAATCGTTCGGCTACGGCGGCATCCAGCGCCAGCGAGGTGATGATGTGCATGGGTCGGTCGGCGGTTTTGCCGGTGGTTGCCCAGTCGCCGGCGATTTGTTGTATTTCGGCGTCAGTCCAGCGTGGTTTTTGTGGGGCCAGTTCTACTTTTTCCATCATTTGCCCGACGATTCCGTCGGCCAGAATCATTGCCGGGTTGCGGTATTTGAAGGCCAGCGCGAATCCCAGGTCGACAAAATCGTTCATCTCCTGTACTGAGGAGGGGGCGAGTACTATCAGGTGGTAGTCGCCGTGGCCGCCGCCTTTGGTTGCCTGAAAGTAGTCGCTTTGTGCGGGCTGGATGGTGCCCAGTCCGGGGCCTCCGCGTACTACGTTTACTACGAGGCAGGGCAATTCGGCGCCTGCCAAATAACTGAGGCCTTCGCACATCAGGCTCAGGCCCGGGCTGCTCGACGAGGTCATTACTTTTTTTCCGCACGAGGCGCCGCCGTAGAGCATGTTGATCGAGGATGTTTCGCTTTCGGCTTGCAGTACGACCATGCCTGTGGTTTCCCATGGTTTTTCTTCCATCAGTGTTTCCATTACTTCCGATTGCGGGGTGATGGGGTAGCCGAAGTAGCCGTCGCATCCGCAGCGGATGGCGGCCAGCGCAATGACTTCATTGCCTTTTTTTAGTAGTTTCTCTGCCATATATTTTTGAGCGTTTCGAGATTGATAGTTTGTATTTGTGTGGGGGTGGTTGTCCGTTCCTGTTATATTTTTACGCGATAGACGGTGATGCATGAGTCGGGACAGACGGTTGCGCAGTTGGTGCAGCCGGTACATGAGTCGGGGTTTTGCATGTATGCAAAGGGGTAGCCTTTTGCATTGACTTCTTTACTCAGGGCTATTACCTGCGTCGGGCAGTTGGTAATGCATACGCTGCATCCTTTACATTGGGTAGTGTTTACTACGATTGCTCCTTTTAGTGCCATGTGTTTTTACGGGTTAAATATTACAATTTTTGCAAAAATACGTATTTTTTTTTATAAATCCAAGTTAAAAGGGATTTTTTTGTTATAAATCATAAATTATAAGTATGAAGGATGATGTATGATGTATGAAGTATGATGTATGAAGGATGATG
>JAIRKX010000056.1 GCA_031259805.1 Prevotellaceae bacterium
AGAAATAAAATTAGCGCCGGAAAAAAGAGCGGCGCCGGACGATAGAAATGATTAAAAATAAGAGAGTGGAAAAAAAGAAAAGGGATTTTGATTAAACTAAAAAGTTAATCAACGAGGAACCGCCGACAAAGGTATGATTTTTCTGAAAACCGACCAAAAAAAAGTTAATTGTTAATTGTTAATTCATTGTTTCCCGTTGTCTGAACTTTGATTCGTGTGATTTTTGTGATTTCTTTGTTGGCCGTGCGGGACAATTCAACAAAAATCCCTACTTTTGTCGTTCATAATTATGAATATCCGAAACCATCATGAAGAAAGGCCATATCCTGATTGTCGACGACAATAAAAATGTATTGACGGCATTACGTATCCTTCTTGAGCGTTATTTTGAATCGGTAACGCTTTTATCGTCGCCTAAACAGCTTCATTCGCAGTGGCGGGAAGCGGCGCCCGACGTAGTCCTGCTGGATATGAATTTTTCTGCGGGTATCAATACCGGAAACGAAGGACTGTACTGGCTGTCGGAAATCAAAAAGCAGGATGCCGATTTGCCGGTAGTGCTTTTTACGGCGTATGCCGACATTGATTTGGCGGTAACGGCGCTGAAACAGGGGGCGTCCGATTTTGTAGTTAAACCGTGGGATAATGCCAAATTGATTGCTACCCTGCAGGCGGCGTATTCCTTGCGGGAATCGCGCAGGGAAGTGAAGCAGTTGCGGGAGCAGCAGCACTCTCTGAACCGCGAACTGAACCGGGAGCGGGAGATTTGTTGGGGCGTGTCCGAGTCTATGCAGGCGCTGCACGAACTGATTCAAAAAGTAGCCCAAACAGAAGCGAATATTCTGCTTACCGGCGAAAACGGTACGGGAAAGGAAGTGATTGCCCGCGAAATCCACCGGCTGTCGCTACGTAATAAGGAGGCGCTGATAACGGTCGACATGGGCGCGGTAACGGAATCGCTGTTCGAAAGCGAACTGTTCGGCCATCTCAAAGGCGCGTTCACCGATGCAAAAACCGCCCGCACCGGCAAATTTGAAGCCGCCAATCATGGGACATTATTCCTCGACGAAATCGGCAATCTGTCGTATCCACTACAGGCCAAGCTGCTAAGCGCGCTACAATCACGACAAATCGTGCGGATAGGCGATAACCGGCCTGTACCCGTCGACATTCGCCTGATCAGCGCAACCAATCGCGACGTGCAGGAATCGGTGCGGAAAGGGACATTTCGCGAAGACTTGTTGTACCGGATTAATACCATTCAGGTTGAAATTCCGCCATTGCGGGAACGAAAAGAGGATATTCCGCTACTGGCCGGGTTCTTCCTGCAAAAATATGCGAAGAAGTACGCGAAAGAGCCGTTGTCGCTGACGTCGGAAGCAGTGCGTCATTTGCAGGCGTATCGTTGGCCGGGGAACGTTCGCGAATTACAGCATACGATGGAGAAAGCCGTCATCCTGTCGGAGTCGGAGACATTGCAAAGCAGCGATTTTTACCTGAACAAGCCTCTTCCGGCAGCCGCCGAATTAGACGACATGACGCTAGACGAGGCCGAAAAAACACTCATCCGAAACGCCCTGAACCGACACCGGCGCAACTTGTCGGCTACCGCTACGGCGCTGGGCATTTCGCGCCCTACGCTATATCACAAAATGCAAAAATACGACTTGTGATTCCATGTCGAAATCCCTCCTGTATCGGCTTTATTTCTATACGGCGCTGCTGATGGCGGCGACAGCAGGCATCACGGCATGCCTCCTAATGAAGCAGTACTCGTATGCCGCGATTGGATTGGCGCTTATTCCTTTTTGTATCGCCGGACTGGAGCGCGGCTACAAACGCTACAACCGGAATTTCCTTTTCCTGCTCGACGCCTTAAAAAACGGCGACTACAGCTTTTATTTTTCGGAAACCAAACTGTCGACGCGGGAAAAAGAATTGAATCGGATGTTGAACCGCATCAAGGAAATCCTAATCAGCGCCCGCAGAGAGGTGATCGAAAACGAAAATTTCCTGAGCCTGATTATCGAAAGCGTCTCGACAGGCATTATTATTATTGACGACCGGGGCATTGTACAACGGGTCAATCAGCCGGCGCTGGCACTGTTGGGGCTGCCGCATCTTTCGCATATCAACCAGTTGCAGGCAGTCAACGAAACGTTTCCATCATTGTTCCGCGAGATAAAAAGCGGCGACAGCGTCCAGATTACGATTCCCACCGAACGGGAAGAATTACAAATTAGCCTGCGCGTATCGCAAATCCGGCTCAAACGCGGAATGATGCGGTTGCTTGCCCTGAATAATATCGGAAATGAATTAGAGATAAAAGAAATGGAATCATGGATTCGCCTGATTCGCGTGATGACACACGAAATTATGAATTCCATTGCACCCATCACGTCGTTAAGTGAAATTATGCTGTCCGTGCACCGCGACAATGACCCGACACCGCCGGACAACTTGCCCCAAACCACCTTCGAAGTGTTTAAAACCATTCATGCCACGGCGTCGGGCTTACTGTCGTTTGTCGAATCGTACCGCCGGTTTACGTCCGTCCCAAAACCGAAAAAGCAGGACTTCGACCTGCGGACGCTGTTGGACAAAGTCCACAACCTGCACGAGCCGGCTATCCGCGAAAGCGGCATTGAGATGCGCGTCAAACTGGCCGAACCGATCATCCTCTGCGCCGACGAGAGCCTGATTTCGCAGGTGCTGATCAATCTTGTCAAAAATGCCATCGAAGCCTGCGAACCCGGCAGCAGGGAAACAATCATCCTGTCGGCCGACCGGACGGCGGCGGGCCACATCAGTGTCCATGTGGCCAACAGTGGACAGCCTATTCCGCCGGACATCCTGCCGCATATTTTTGTGCCGTTTTTCACCACCAAATCGGCAGGTTCAGGCATCGGCCTCAGCGTTTCGCGCTACATCATGCGCCTGCACGGCGGAAAATTGCAACACACGCTGTCGAAAGAGGGAATGACGGTCTTTAGTTTGGTCTTCTGATTATGGACCGTTAACAATTAAAAAAATATCCAGCCAAAATCCTTTACATCCCCTGTAAGCTTTCTTTACATTTCCTCCGCTCCGTCTTTTTCTCTTTTATCTCCCTGTAAGTGATTTATCGGTTTTGGCCTGCGTTTGGCAGAGGGCGGATGGAAGAGATGAAAAAAAATGAAAGGAATGAACAGGATAAAAAGAATGAAAGGGATCATGGCGGGATTGTGTCTGGTGTGGACGTGGGGGCTGTGGGCGCAGGAGAAACAGTGGTCACTGGAGGAGTGTATCGGGTACGCCATCGAGCATAATCCGCAACATGCGAAGCAGGAGGCGCAAAACGAAGTGTATCGAATCAACAGGCGGGAAGCTATCGGCGGGTTTTTCCCGTCGCTGAATGCCGGCACGGGTGTGTCGATGAACTTCGGGCGCGGCGTCGACCCGGAAACCAATACCTACATCAGCAATAATACCTTTAGCAATGCGTATGAAATTTATTCCTCCCTGACGCTGTTCGACGGGTTTGCTCAGGTATACCGCGCCAAAATGACGAAAATCTACCGGCTGATGGGCTACGAAGAATTACAGGCGCTCAAGGATAAAACCCGATTCGAGGTGATGGAACTTTTTTTCAATGTACTTTACTATAAAGGCTCGGTGCGGCTGGCCGAGCAGCAATTAGACGAAAGCGTCCGCAACCTGAAAAAATTCCGGCGGATGGAAGAGCTGGGGCTTACGTCTGTCCCCGATTTGGCCGAAATCGAAGCCAAAGAAGCCGAAGATCGTTTTCTGCTCACCCGCCAAACCAACCTATACCATCTTGAATGTATCCGGCTAAAGGAGAAAATGAACCTGCCGATTGAGGAGGCGTTCACGATAGCCGACTATGAACCGACACCATTGATTCGCGCCGAAGCGGACACTGCCCTGACGATTTATCAAACGGCGCTGGCGACGCTGCCCACCGTGCAAGCCTCCGCCCGGTCACTCTCGGCCATCGAAATGGAATACCGGATTGCCCGCAGTCGCCTCTACCCTACCCTATCGCTAAGCGCCGGATTCAGTACCGGCTTTTCGCGAATGATGGACGGCAGTCCCTACATGTCGTTTTGGGAACAGTTGAAAATGCGCGAAGGAACTTACGTCGGCGCTAATTTGTCGATCCCTTTATTCAACGGGCTTTCGCGCACGTCGGAAGTGCAGCGTAGCCGGCAGCGGATCCTCATTGCCCGACACCAGCATGAAGAAACCCTGCGGCAGGTGTACAGCGAAATCGAACAAGCGGTAACCGACGTCAACGGTCTGGCCGACGAATACCGGCACGCGCAACAACGAACCCTCGCCATGCAAAGCGCCCACCGAATGAACCTTCGGAAATATGAAGAAGGATTGATTGATGCCATTGCCCTTACCACCAGCTCGAACAGACTCTTGACATCTCGCGTCGAAGAACTGTATACGCGGCTGAAATATCAACTTAAATTTAATTTGCTCAACTACTATAAGGAATTTCGTTAAGCGAGACACGGGATACGAATGCCTAACAAATCAATTCAACAACAAATGGATATTATATTAGAAAAGAAAAAAGGCATACGGAAGAAACACATTCCGTATATTGTCGGCGGGGTGGTTGTACTGGCGACGTCAGGCTGGATGATTTTCGGCAATCACAGCGCCAAATTCAATGTCGACCGCGAGAAGGTGATTGTGCAGCCTGTTGTGCGCGGCGAATACAACGATTACATCCGCATCAACGGGCAGGTACAGCCCATCAGCACCATCCAGTTAAGCGCTATTGAAGGCGGGATGGTGGCCGAGAAAGTTGTAGAAGAAGGCTCTATGGTGCACCGGGACGAGGTAATTGTCCGCCTCACCAACCCGATGTTGAGCCTCCATATCCTCGACAGCGAGGCGCAGTTAGCCGAAAAGCAGAATTTCCTGCGCAACACACAAGTTACGATGGAGCAGGAACGCCTCAGCCTGCGCCGTGAAAAGCTGCAACTCGATTTGGACATCGACCGTAAAAAACGCCGATACGATCAATACCGTCGCCTGTACGACGAACGGCTTACGTCGCAAGAAGATTATCTGCAGGCAAAGGAAGATTACGAATTTGCCGTCAAAGGCCGCGAACTGGTGACAGAACGCCAGCGACAGGATTCGATTTTCCGTGGCATTCAGGTTGAACAGATGGAAGAGAGCCTGCACAATATCCGCCGCAACCTCGTACTGGTGCGCCAGCGGGTCGATAACCTCGACATCAAATCGCCGGTCGACGGCCAGTTAGGACTGCTCGACATCGAAATCGGACAGTCGGTGGCCAGCGGCACACGCATCGGGCAAATCAGCGTCCTGTCGGACTATAAAATTGAAGCCCTGATTGACGAGCACTACATCGACCGCGTGCGCACCGGGCTGTCGGCAACCTTCGAGCGGCAGGAGAAAACCTACCGGCTCGTCGTCCGCAAAGTATACCCCGAAGTCCGCGACAAGCAGTTCAAAACCGATTTCATCTTCGAGGGCGAGCGCCCCGACAACATCCGCACCGGACAAACCTACTACATCACCCTGCAATTAGGGCAGCCGGTCGAAGCGCTCCTGATTCCCCGCGGCGCTTTCTACCAGAACACCGGCGGGCAATGGATTTTTGTCGTCGCCCCCGATGGCGCTACCGCCGTCCGCCGCCCCATACGCATTGGCCGCCAGAACCCGCTCTACTACGAAGTCCTCAGTGGCCTCGAAGCCGGCGAACAAGTCGTCACATCCGGCTACGACCACTACGGCCAAGCCGAAATGCTCCTGTTCAAATGACCACTCAGCCACCCGACATCCATCCCATTTTCCTTACGGGAATAACTAAAAAAATCAACACAATATGCTAAAGAACTTCCTCTTCGTATTAAATCGGTTTAAAACCGCATCGGTTATCAACATCCTGGGACTGTCGGTCGCGTTGCTCGTGTTTTTCGTCGTATTGATGCAGGTCTGGTACGATTTCACCTATGATCGCGGCTATGCTAATGCCGACCGGATAGTCCGCCTCCACATCTACATGTACGACGGGACAACCGATAATTCCACTACATCGATTAATTTCCAAATCCCCGCTCGCATCCACGACCGGCTGCCCGAAGTCGAAGCCTACTGCATGATGACGCACTGGGGAAACGAGTCGTTCGACATCGACAAAGGCTCGGCCATGCCCGAACGCTACGACAACATTCCAGTTGCCCGCACCACGCAGGGCTTTCTCCGTGTCTTCACCCCCGAAATCACTGCCGGCGACACCTCCGCGCTCTTCGCCGCACCCGGCAAAGCGATGATTTCCGAAAAAACCGCCCGACGGCTTTTCGGCGGAAACGACCCCATCGGACAAACTATCCGCTACCACTACGGCAACGGGGCGCTCACCGTGCAGGCCGTCTACCGCGATTTCCCCGACAACTCGTCGATGCCCAACGGCCTCTATACCTATCTGCAAGAGTACGACGAAGAAGAATGGAGCTTCCGCGCCTGCTTCCTCCTCCGCCCGGGCACGCTCGCAACGGCAAGGGAAAAATTGATAGCCAAAGAAATGATAGGCGAAGAAATCGCCCAATATCTCGACGAACATCCCGAAGTCGAATACCGCCTGCTGTTCTCGTCCCTCAACGACCTGTACCTCGACGGGCCGGAAGGCAACCGCATCAACACGGCCCTGTCGCTCTTAGCCATCGGCCTGCTCACGCTCGTCATCGCCTTCGTTAACTTCGTCAACCTGTCGCTGGCCATGGCGCCGTCGCGGGTTAAGAACATCACCATCCGCAAACTCATGGGCGCAAATAAAACGACGCTCCGCCTGACCGTTGCTTCCGAAAGCCTGCTGTTTACCCTCATTGCGGCAGGCATGGCCTTCGTCGGCATCCGCTTTTTGCAAGGCAGCGCCTTTGCGCAGGAACTGTTTCCGACCATCGAATTTTCCCTCTGGTCGCACGCCCGCCTGTTTGCCGTCGCCACGGGCGCCATCCTCCTGCTCGCCTTTGTCATCGGCCT
>JAIRKX010000074.1 GCA_031259805.1 Prevotellaceae bacterium
ATTGACCTCATGGGCGGCCGTGAGACGTTTGTCCGAATGCTCGACTCGGTGTTCGTCGTCCCGCCGGTATTCGACGAAAGTTATTACCGGCACGTCATCCACGAAATCCGTGAAATGACAGTCATGAATATGGGGAACTACGCGCACGGCAACCAACCTATCCAGCACATGATATACCTGTATAATTATGCCGGACAGCCGTGGAAAGCGCAATACTGGCTGCGCGAGGTGATGAACCGCCTCTACTCGCCTGCGCCCGACGGCTATTGCGGCGACGAAGACAATGGGCAAACATCGGCTTGGTACGTATTTTCGGCGCTCGGCTTCTACCCCGTATGTCCCGCGACCAACCAGTACGTCATCGGCGCACCCCTCTTCAAAAAGGCAACCGTCCGCTTAGAAAACGGTCGCACCATCAGAATTAACGCACCGGACAACAGCGACACCCACAAATACATCCGTTCCCTCGCGCTCAACGGCTACACGTCGACCCGCAATTATCTTACGCACGACGACCTGACTGTCGGCCTCGCCATCGACATCCGCATGTCGGACAAGCCGAATACCGAACGCGGAACAAAAGAGGCGGATGCCCCGTATTCATTTAGCAGGGAGCAATGAATAATAGACCTTTTTCAATCGTAACTCTTTTCTTCCTGCTGTTTGGCCTGACGGCGAATGCACGGAACGATGACGCCATTATGACATTAGTCGAAAACGGTCGTCCGCAGGGACGGATTATTGTAACGTCACACGAGGCCGCCGATCGGCAGGCCGCCGTGTTGCTTCAAGATTTTATCCAGCGCATCAGCGGCGCACGGATGGAAATCCGGCATGAGGCCGCATCGCGCAAAGGCGATATTGTCATTGGCAACGGCGCACCGAATACAACCGTGCCGACCGGCGACCTGTCGGAAGACGGCTTCCGTCTAACCAACGGCGACGGACAGCTGCGTATCGTCAACGGAGGCGACAAGGGCGCAGTGTATGGAGCGCTCACCGTGCTCGAACGCTTTCTGGGCGTCCGTTATTGGGGCGATCACGAGTATTCGCTTACGCCGGCGTCGACCGTTGCACTGCCGGCTATTGATCTTGCCGAAAATCCGGCATTCCGCTACCGCCAAAGCCAGCACTATGCGATGGCTACCGACAGCCTCTATGCACGCTGGATGAGACTGGAGTCCCCCGGCGACGTATTCGCCGGAGGCTATTGGGTACATACCTTCGACCGGCTATTGCCGTCGGCAGTATATGGAGAGGCGCATCCCGAATACTATTCGTACTTCAACGGCCAACGACATCCGGGCAAGGCCAGTCAATGGTGTCTGAGCAACCCCGATGTGCTGGAAATCGTAACCGCGAAGCTCGATTCGATATTCAAAATCCACCCTGAACACCATATCCTGTCGGTGAGCCAGAACGACGGTAACTATACCAACTGCCAATGCGCACACTGCAAAGCCCTCGACGAGCACGAAGGCGCACTGTCGGGCAGTCTCATCCATTTCGTCAACAAACTGGCCGACCGCTTTCCTGATAAGGAAATTTCGACGCTGGCCTACCTCTACACGATGAAGCCGCCGAAACACGTCAAACCGCGACCAAACGTCAATATTATGCTGTGCAGCATCGATTGCGACCGCGAAGTGTCATTAACCGAGAATGCGTCGGGGCGCGAGTTTGTCGAGGCCATCGAAGGATGGAGCCGCATCTCGGATAATATTTTTGTGTGGGACTACGGCATTAATTTTGATAATTATCTTGTGCCTTTTCCCAACTTTCACATTCTGGCCGACAACATCCGGCTATTTAAGAAAAATAACGTTACGATGCATTTTTCGCAGATTGCCGGCGTCCGCGGCGGCGACTTTGCCGAAATGCGCACATGGATTGTCTCTAAACTTATGTGGAATCCGCAATACGATACGGATTCGTTGATGACGATTTTCCTCAACGGGTATTATGGGGACGGAGCGCCGTATATTTACCGGTATGTTAAGATGCTCGAAGGCGCGCTGATGGGCAGTGGACAGCGGCTATGGATTTATGATTCGCCGGTGTCGCACAAGCATGGTATGCTCAAACCGGCGCTGATGCGGCGTTATGCCGACCTGTTTGATCGCGCCGAGGCAGCCGTAGCCGACGATAGCGTCCGTCTCGCCCGCATCCGGCGGACACGCCTTCCGCTGCTGTATTCCGAACTCGATATAGCCCGCACCGAAACGACAATGGATACCGCCGCCATTTCACTCAAGCTGGCGCTGTTCGAACAGCGAGCGAGGCTGTTCGACGTGCCTACGCTCAACGAACGTCATAATACGCCGCTGGAATATGCCGCGCTCTATCGTACCCGCTACATGCCGCGGACAGAGCATAACCCGGCAGCCGGTGCGACGGTACGCTTCCTCACACCACCCACAGGCCGTTACGCCGCACCGGGCGAAACAGCCCTTACCGACGGTCTCTACGGTGGCGCTACCTTCGGCGAAAGCTGGATAGGGTGGGAAGGTGTCGACGGCGCGTTTATCCTCGACTTGGGCGAGCCTCAATCATTTTCCGAAATCCGCACAGACTTCCTCCACCAGTTAGGCGCATGGATTCTCTTACCGCAACGTGTCCGCTATTCCGTCTCCGATGACGGCGCTACCTTCCGCGAAGTCGGCACGGTCGACCAGCCGGAAGACCGTGAGAGCAAAGTGAAATTCGTCGAACTCTCCTACCGAAACCCGCAACCGCTCACTTCACGTTATATCAAAGTAGAGGTTACCGGCACGAAAATATGCCCGCACTGGCACTACGGCGTCGGCCACCCCTGCTGGTTCTTCATCGATGAGGTGATGGTGCGATGATCCCCATTATTCAAATAGACGATAAGCTGGTGAGCGCCGAGGTATGGCGACAATGTTTTGTATGCGACCTGACGGAGTGCGCCGGTATATGTTGCGTGTGGGGCGATAGCGGGGCGCCGCTGGAGGCGGACGAGAGGGATATACTGCAATTGGAATATCCGCATTTTGCATCGTATATGACGCCGGAAGGCATACGGGCGGTGGAGGCGCAGGGCGTGGCGATGTGCGATGCCGATGGCGATCTGGTAACGCCGCTGATCGAAGGGAAGGAATGCGCGTATGCTTATTTCGATGCGGCGGGCATTTGCTATTGTGCCATCGAACGCGCCTGTCGAGAGGGGAAGACTGCGTTTCGAAAGCCCATTTCATGCTGGCTTTATCCTATCCGTCTGGCGCGGTTGAGTGATCACATCGGGTTGAACTACGACCGGGCGCATCTTTGCCGGGGTGCGCGCGAAAAGGGTGAACAGGAACAGATGCCGGTATTCCGCTTTCTCCGTGAACCGCTTGTCCATCGTTTCGGGGAGGCGTTTTACCGCGAACTGGAACAGGTGGCCGAAACATTAAATATTAATCATTAATCATTACTTTATGACATCGATAAATCCTTATACTCCACCCTCCGTTCCGACCCGGACATCTCCGACGGAGTGCGAAGGCTATTTGCCGGCAGGTTATTACATGGAATTGGAAGACCGCTACGGGGCGCATAATTATCACCCATTGCCGGTGGCGCTGGCGCGCGGTCAGGGGGTATATGTGTGGGATGTCGCGGGAAAGCGCTATTTCGATTTTCTGTCGGCTTACTCTGCCGTCAATCAGGGGCACTGCCATCCGAAAATAGTGCAGGCGCTCGTTGAGCAGGCGCAAACGTTGTGCCTGACGTCTCGGGCGTTTTATAACGACACGTTGGGCGTGTACGAAAGATATTTGGCCGACTATTTCGGCTACCGGCGCGTGTTGCCCGTCAATACCGGCGCCGAGGCAGTAGAAACAGCGTTGAAACTGGCGCGGCGATGGGGTTATGTGAAAAAGAGCATCCCGGAAAACGAAGCGGTGATTGTCGTGTGCGAAGGGAATTTTCATGGCCGCACAATCAGCATCGTGTCCATGTCGAACGACCCCGATGCATATACGCAGTTCGGGCCGTTTACCCCCGGGTTTATTAAGA
Organism: Prevotellaceae bacterium; assembly: GCA_031259805.1. Taxonomy (GTDB): domain Bacteria; phylum Bacteroidota; class Bacteroidia; order Bacteroidales; family UBA932; genus JAIRKX01. Next base: position 4,021 of record JAIRKX010000074.1, read on the forward strand.
TTCCGTATAATGATACGGCGGCGCTGGCGCGTACGTTTGAGTTGCAGGGGACGCGGATAGCGGGCTTTCTGGTAGAACCGGTGCAGGGCGAGGCCGGCGTCGTAATTCCCGACAGCGGCTATTTGAAGGCCTGTTACGAACTGTGCCGGCAGCACCATGTATTGTTCATTGCCGACGAAGTGCAGACCGGCATTGCACGTACCGGACGCCTCCTGTGCTGCGATTACGAGCAGGTACGTCCCGATCTCCTGATCCTTGGAAAAGCGCTTTCGGGCGGCGTACTGCCGGTATCGGCAGTGTTGGCTGACGACGAGGTGATGCTCACCATCCGTCCGGGTGAACACGGTTCGACGTTCGGCGGCTTTCCGCTGGCCTGCAAAGTAGCGATAGCCGCTCTCGACGTGGTGCGCGACGAAAAGCTGGCCGAACGCGCCGAGTATATGGGCGTCATCCTGCGTGAGGAATTAGGCAAAATACGTTCGCCGCTCATCCGCGTCATCCGCGGTAAGGGCTTGTTGAATGCCATTGTTATTGCCCCGACCAACGGCAAAGAAGCATGGGATGTATGCCTGAAAATGGCCGACAGCGGCCTGCTCGCAAAACCGACGCACCGCCACATCATTCGCCTTGCTCCGCCGCTGGTAATTACCGAAGAACAACTGCGCGAAGCCGCCGATATTATTAAATATGCTATCGAAGAGATTGACCATTGATAATTGGAAGCGTCTTCAATAAACAGGATAAACAAACTATTAGAAAATGGCATCACAACTATTATTAATTCGTCCGGCGCGGTTTGGGTACAATGCCGAGACGGCGGTCAACAATGCTTTTCAGCAGGCCGGCGGCGATGTGCAGGCGGCGGCGGTGCAGGAATTTGACGCATGGGTGGCTGCCCTGCGCGCTCACGATATGGCGGTAATCGTTATAGACGATACGCCCGAACCGTATGCGCCCGATGCTATATTCCCGAATAACTGGATTTCGTTCCACGGCGACACTGCCTGCCTCTACCCCATGTTTGCCCCCAACCGGCGGATCGAGCGCAAGGCGCTGGCGGAAATACAACGCCACATCCCTATCCGCCGTCTTATCGACCTGACACACTACGAAGCGCAAGGGCTGTTTCTGGAAGGCACAGGCAGTATGGCGCTCGACCGCGAGTGGCGGATAGCTTACGCCTGCCTCTCGCCCCGTACCCACCCTGATGTACTGGCCGATTTCTGCCGGCAAACGGGCTACCATCCGGTCGTCTTCCATGCTGTCGACACCAACGGACAGGCCATTTACCACACTAATGTAATGATGTGCGTAGCTGACCGATTTGCTGTCGTCTGCCTCGAAAGTATCATCGACCCTCAGGAACGCGCGCAGCTAATCGACTCCTTGACGTTTACGGGGAAAGAAATTATGGCCATTTCGCAGGAGCAAATGGCATGCTTTGCCGGCAACATGCTGCAAATACAAAACGCCGCCGGACAACGCTTCCTCGCCCTCTCTTCCGCTGCCCGCCGCTCCCTGACCACCATACAACAGTCAACGCTGGCGCGCTACAACTCCCTGCTCTCGTCGGACGTGCAAACCATCGAACGACACGGTGGCGGCAGCGTACGATGTATGATGGCAGAGGTGGTTTAGGACTGACCGGCGCTCGCAGGGCTGACGCATCTAATACACATGTGATGATGTAATGATGAGGTGATTCATTGCTCCGTCATGGCGAGGAGCCCCCACGGGGAACAATGAATTAACAATTAACATTCCCCGTAGGGGAAAAATATCAATAGAAAAAACCGCCACCACCCCGCCCCATTGTCCGAACTTTGATTCTTGTGATTTTTGTGATTAATATGATGCCTTGCGGCGCAAGTTCCCCGTAGGGGAATAATAATGGTTAATTGTTAATTGTTAATTGTTAATTGTTAGCTGGCGCGCCAATCGTCATGGCGAGGACGAAGTCCGAAGCGCGTCATCCTATATTTGCAGTGTGCATA
>JAIRKX010000218.1 GCA_031259805.1 Prevotellaceae bacterium
CGTTTTTCCCTCGATTCTTCCCCCAATTCGTCTCTCTGTGCAAAAGCGGCAGTGCTATCTCCTGATTCTCAGTCGTTGCAATTTTAAAAAATTAACTCACTAATTTAATCAAAAATCACGGATGTCAAAGAAGCGCCGACAAAGGTATGATTTTTTTGAAGATCAACCAAAAAATAGTTTAAAAAAGCAGGAGATAAGCGCCCTGTCCCTGTGGGGTGTTTTACGCATCACGCATTCGGAAATTTTATGTACATTTGCAAGCAAAATAATAATTACTTAAAACAATTCTCACGTATGGAACGCACTTGGAGATGGTTTGGGAAAAAAGATCCTATTACGCCGGCAATGCTTCGCCAAATAGGCGTAGAAGGCATTGTTACGGCGCTGCACGAGGTGCCTAATGGCGACATCTGGACGGCAGAAGACATCCGCGAATTAAAAAATTATATTGAAGTGAATGGCTTGCACTGGTCGGTCGTCGAGAGCCTGCCCGTGGCCGAAGCCATTAAATATGGGGGCAAGGAACGCGACCGGCTGATTGAGAACTATAAAATCAGTCTGGCCAATTTGGGCAAAAACGGCATCCGAACCGTATGCTACAACTTCATGCCCGTCATCGACTGGATACGGACAGACTTAGACCATCCCTGGCCCGACGGCTCGTCGTCGCTCTATTTCAGCCGGTCGCGCTTTGCGTATTTCGACTGCTGCATCCTGCAACGCGCCGGGGCCGAAAACGATTATTCCGACGCCGACATGCAGCAGGTGCGCGAATTAGATAAAACCATTACACAGCAGGAGAAAGATGATCTGGTGTATAGTATTATCGTCAAAACGCAGGGATTCGTCAATGGCAACATCCGCGAAAGCGATCGGAATCCGGTCGCGCTGTTCAAGGATTTGCTGTCGCTCTATGCGGGGATCGACAAGACGGCGCTGCGTGCCAACATGCAGTATTTTCTGACACAAATAATGCCGGTGTGCGACCTCTTCGACATCCACATGACGGTACACCCCGACGACCCGCCGTTTCCGGTATTGGGCCTGCCGCGCATCGTTACCGGCGAGGCCGACATCGACTGGCTGCTCGCAGCGGTAGATAATCCGCATAACGGGTTGGCCTTTTGCGCCGGCTCACTTAGCGCCGGACGACATAACGACGTCCCCGCACTGGCGAAGAAATACCTTAAGCGTATTCATTTCGTGCACCTCCGCAGCACCGACATTCTGCCCAACGGCGATTTTATCGAAGCCTCGCATCTCGAAGGACGGGGACGTCTGGTCAAACTGGTACAACTCTTCGAACAGCACGCGCCCGCCCGTCTCCCCATGCGGATAGACCACGGACGCAACATGCTCGACGACGAACAAAAGAACTATAACCCGGGCTACTCCTTTCAAGGACGAATGTACGCACTGGCGCAAGTCATGGGAATAATTGCAGCAGTGAAGGAGTTAGGGTAGTTAGAGGAAACCGGACTATATCTGCATGCTAAAAACAAATCAACAACTAAGCAAATCAACAACAATGAACGGATTATTCAGTATTACCGGCAAAGTAGCCGTTATCACAGGGGCCGGCGGTGTGCTGGGGGGAAGTATTGCCCGGCATTTTGTAACGCAAGGCGCTAAAGTGGCGGCGCTCGACATTCGGCAGGAGCCGCTCGATGCGCGCGTGGCAGAGTTGCATGCGCTGGGCGGCGACGCTATCGGCATTGTCGGCAATGTGCTCGACATGGAGAGCCTCCGGCAGGTGGCGGACGTCGTGGCGGCGCGGTGGGGACAGGTCGACATACTCCTCAATATCGCCGGAGGCAACCTCCCCGGAGCGACGCTCGGCGTGGAGCAGCCGTTCCATGAAATGAAAATCGCGGACTGGGAGAAAGTAACCACCCTCAACCTCAACGGTACGGTGTACCCCTGCATGATATTCGGTAAAATGATGGCCGAGCGGCGCAGCGGCGCGATTGTCAATGTCTCGTCGATGGCGGCATACGCGGCATTGACCCGTGTACCGGGTTACTCGGTAGCCAAAACGGGCATCAGCAACTTCACGCAATGGCTGGCCACCGAAATGGCGCTCAAATACGGCGACGGCATACGGGTCAACGCCATTGCTCCCGGATTCTTCATCGGCGACCAGAACCGTTCGGTGCTCATTAACCCCGACGGCTCGCTCACCGACCGCAGCCTGAAAATCATTGCCAAAACGCCCATGAAACGCTTTGGCGACATAGCCGAACTCAACGGCGCCGTGCAGTTCCTCTGCAGCGACGCCGCACGGTTCGTAACCGGCGTCATCCTCCCCGTCGACGGCGGATTCAGCGCATTCAGCGGAGTATAGTTTATGTTTTTACTTGGATACGATATAGGAAGTTCATCCGTCAAAGCCTCTCTGGTGCACATCGAGACGGGCGAGGCGGCAGCGACGGCGTTCTTTCCGGCAACGGAAATGAGCATCACATCGGTCAGGGTCGGATGGGCGGAGCAGAACCCCGAATGCTGGTGGACGAACCTGCGGCAGGCGACGCAGGCCGTCATAGCCGCGATGCGGGCAAGACCGGAGGAGATAGTCGCTATCGGCATCTCGTACCAGATGCACGGATTAGTACTGACGGACGACGCGGGGAACGCCCTGCGCGACGCCATCATTTGGTGCGACAGCCGCGCTGTACCCTACGGCGAAAAGGCATTTGCCGACATCGGCGCGGAACGCTGCCTGTCGCACACGCTGAACTCGCCGGGCAACTTTACGCTGTCCAAACTGGCGTGGGTCAAGGAGCATGAACCCGACCTCTATGCACGGACGAAGCACTACATGCTACCGGGAGACTACATCGCATGGCGCTTGACGGGCGAAGCCTCGACAACGGCGTCGGGGCTGTCGGAAGGCATCGGATGGGATTTTACAGAGCATGCGCCGGCAACTTTCCTGTACGACTATTTCGGGTTCGATACCGGCCTGATACCGCCTCTTGTGCCGACGTTCGGCGTGCAAGGACGTATAACGGCCGCCGTCGCCCGGGAACTGGGGCTGGCCGCCGGCACGCCGGTAACCTACCGCGCAGGCGATCAGCCGAACAATGCACTTTCGCTCAATGTACTTCTGCCGGGCGAGATAGCCGCCACCGCCGGCACGTCGGGCGTAGTGTATGGCGTCAACGGCGATGCGAAATACGATTCGCTGTCGCGCGTCAACTCGTTTGCACACGTCAACCATCGTCGCGAGCAGCCGCGCGTGGGCGTCCTGCTGTGCATCAACGGCACGGCCATCCTCAATGCGTGGATGCGCACGACGGTAGCGCCCGAAGGCGTCAGCTACGACGGGATGAACGCCCTGGCGGCAACCGTGCCCGTCGGCAGCGAAGGCGTCAGTATCATCCCATTCGGCAACGGCGCGGAACGGATACTCTGCAACCGCGAACCGGGCTGTTCGGTGCACGGCCTCCATTTCATTCGCCACAGCAAGGCGCACCTGATACGCGCAGCACAGGAAGGCATCGCATTTTCATTCAAATACGGGATGGACGTTATGAACAGCATGGGCATCGAAACCCGAACCATCCGCGCCGGACATGCCAACCTGTTTCTAAGTCCCGTATTCCGGCAAACGCTGGCCAACATCACCGGCGCCACCATCGAACTCTACAATACCGACGGCGCCGCCGGAGCTGCGCGCGGAGCAGGTATCGGCGCAGGTATCTACCGGAATCCGACGGAAGCATTCGCTTCGCTAAAAAAGATATGCACCGTTGCGCCCGAACCGGCTGCCGAAAATGCCACAAAAGAAGCATACGAACGATGGTCAATGATTAATGACGACAAGCGAGCCTTCGGAAAAACGAATCATCCAACAAGTAAACATACCGACAAATGAAAAAACATCTTCTTCTCCTCACCTTAGCCGTTGCGACCACTGCTGTGTTTGCGCAACAAGGCCGCGTATTTGAAACGCGGACGGTCAAAAGTGAAATCCTGAAAATGGAACGGCGCTATGCCATTTACCTTCCGCCGGACTACGACCATACCGACCGGAGCTACCCTGTACTGTACCTGCTACACGGAGCGGGCGACGACCATACGGGATGGGTGCAGTTCGGACAGGTGCAGCACATTGCCGACAAAACCATCGCCGAAGGCAATGCCGCCCCGATGATTATCGTCATGCCCGACGCCAACACAAAGGTGCGCGGCTACTTCAACCAGCCCGACGGCTCATTCGACTACGAACGATTCTTCTTCGACGAACTGATTCCCCACATCGAAAAAACCTACCGCGTGCGTAGCGACCGGCGTTACCGCGCCATCGCCGGCCTCTCGATGGGCGGCGGCGGAACCATCTACTACACCCTGCACCATCCTGAATTCTTTGCCGCCGCAGCCCCGCTGAGCGCCGCCACCGAAAACAGCAAATGGACTGTCCGGCAAGGCACGACGGAACAACAGACCGCCTACACCCGAATGCACACCCTCGACAGCCTCCTCTCCCAAACCGCATCCGACGAATACATCAACCGCATCCGGCAAGTACGCTGGTACATATCATGCGGCGACGACGACTTCCTCTCCCGGCACAACAGCCGGCTGCACATCCTGTTTCTCGACCGCCAAATACCCCACCAATACCGCGTCAAAGACGGCGGCCACACATGGTCGTACTGGCGAATGGAACTGCCGTTGGTGTTGGAATTCATCTCCAAATCCTTCATGCAATTCTAATGAAACATACCGCACACAAAGCGATGAACCAATCTTCAGGAAACCCTTTCCCCTGCGGGAATACCACTTCCCCCTACGGGAATACCACTTCCCCCTGCGGGAATACCACTTCCCCCTGCGGGAATACCACTT
>JAIRKX010000196.1 GCA_031259805.1 Prevotellaceae bacterium
TCTAACGAATGCGTTAGAACAACTCTAACGCATGCGTTAGAACAACTCTAACGCATGCGTTAGAATAATTCTAACCTATGCGTTAGAACGATTCTGCCTTAGACGGCAGAGAGACTCTGCGTCGGGCAGCTATACTTACCGCTGGGTACGGACGGATGCTTCGAATGGAATATGTAGTTGATGCACGAGGGAGGGAACAACGGGGTTGCGTTACCATCGCCGGCTGGGGTTCTCCATACAGCGGCTATGCTCGCTGCGTGCGCAGTTTTTAGTTTCAGCCCCCTAATCCCGCAGAGACACGATGTTTAGCATCCTGCGTATCCCGCCTTATAGCTCTAAAAACGGGTATCGCTCCGTCAATGCCTGCTGTTGTTTTTCCCTGTTTTCGACAAATTGTCGGTGCGCGTCGGTGTCGGGGTGTAGCGGGCGGTGTTGCTGCGCGGCAGTGAGGCGCTCTACTTCGTGCATGATGGCGAGGGTCTCGTCGTCGAATGCGGCGGTGGCGAAACGTTGCCAGATGTAGTCGATCGCCTGCGCCGACGGGTGGAGCATGTCGGCGGCATAGAAACGGTAATCGCGCAGTTCGTCCATCATTATTTCATAGGCGGGGAAATAATAACAGCGGTGCGGGAAATGCTGTTGCAGGGTTTCGATGGCGATCAGCAGATGGGCTTTGCTTAGCTGATTGCCGTGCGCGCCGTCTTTCCGGTGGCGAATGGGGCTGACCGTCAGCATCCATAAGCAGTCCTGTTTAGCCTGTATTTCATTGGCCAGCGTCGCCGCCGTGTCATTCGCCGGCAGGAAAATACGCTCGAATGCGTTGGCCGGCAATTTGTGGCAATTGTTCACAATCCGTCCGCTTGCCGTATGGCGGTATGCCCACGATGTACCCAAACTCAGCGCTATGACACGCGCCTTGCACCATGCTTCATGTCCTTTCTCCAGCGCCTCATTAGCCTGCCGGAGAAAGGTTGCGCGGTCGGGATGGGCAAAGAGGCTGTGGTGCGCAAAAGTCGTCCACAGGCCGTTGACGCAGATGAGCTCGTCGTCGCCGAAAGGCTGTCCGGTACGCAGCCGTCGCAGGCTTTGGGCGACGGAACAGGGATTATAGACCGTACCGAACGGATTCACCGTAACCGGAAACCGGCGCTGCCGCATCGCTTCGCCGATGTGCGTCACAAAGCACGAGCCGACCAGTAGCGCCGGCGTGCGGTAATTCAGTTTTTCCGGCAGCGCCGGAATGTTTATTGTGGTTTGCCACTGCATATGTTCCAATTCGATTGTAGTTTCACAAAGCCGGTTTCGCGTAATACCGACTGTGCAAAGATACGATTAAAAGCCGCTTTGTCTAACGCCTGCCAGTCGGTGGCGGTGAACCGGACGATTTCGGAGATCGTCCATCCGGCATGACGGTGCGGCGGCGCGGCCACGTTCCAAGGGCAGGCCAGCTGACAGTAGTCGCAACCGAAGCAATAGGGGCGGATGTCGACGCCGTTCTCGCCTTTTCGTTTGTTATGGTAGGAGATGCAGCGGTTGGCGTCCAGCCGGTAGGCCTCCAGCGCCCCGCCCGGGCAGGCGTCGAGGCAGCGGCGGCAGCTTCCGCAGCGGGAGGCGGTTATCGGGGCGTCGTAGTCCAACTCCGCCGACACCAGCAGTTCGGCAATGAACGTAAACGACCCGAAGCGGGGCGAAACAAGCAGGCAGTTTTTCCCAATCCAGCCTAATCCGGCGCGCATAGCCCACACCTTTTCCAGCACCGGCGCCGAATCGACAAAGCCACGCAGCCGGACGTCGGGGAATGCCGCCGCTATTGACGCACTAAGGAGTTTTAATTTCTGATGAATCACATCGTGATAGTTGCGAACGTATGCGTAGTACGCGATTTTCGGTGCATCGGGCGGCTGCGTCTCCGGCGGCTTATAGTTGAGCAGCATGACAACCGCCGATTGAGCGCCGTCGAGCAGTAGCGCCGGATTTTCGCGCTTGTCCGTATGCCGTTCCATATAGGTCATACCGGCATGACAACCGTCGGCCAGCCATTGCCGCAGTTGTGCCGTCTCCGCCGTGAGCGGGGCGATGGGCGCAATACCGCACGCATCGAAGCCGGCGCCGGCGACCGCCTCTTTAATCATTCGGGTCAGGGACGTTTTATCCATTAGCGGAAAAGGACAAGCCAATAGCGCCGGACGGTTAGAGAAAGGCTTGCGCCCGAGCGATAATCACCGCCGGCGGAATGCTTTGCAGGCAATGGTAATCACGGCGGAAGCAGGGTTTATTCCCATAGATGGAGCAGGGACTGCATGGCAGCTCGGCGCAGACGGCATTGCCCGGCGCCTGCCGCCAGCCGTAGAAGCCGGCGTAAGGATGCGTCGCGCCCCACACCGACACCACCGGCGTGCCGACAAACGAGGCAAAGTGCATGTTGGCCGAATCCATGCTAATCATCACCGACAGCCGCTGCATCAGCGCCAGCTCGTCGGCCAGCGTCAGTTGTCCGGCGGTGGAGCGGACAGGCGGATAGCGGCGTTCCCATTCTTCGAGGATCGTCTGCTCGCGACGACCGCCGCCGAAGAGAAACACCTCCGTATCGGCGCAGGCGGCAAAGTAAGCGACGACCTCCTGCATTTTCTCCGTCGGATATACTTTTCCGTCGTGCGCGGCAAAAGGCGCGATGCCCACGACTTTCGACGTCGTCGGGGTGATGCCGCCGCTCGACGGCATGTATGCAGGCGTGGCCGGCGGCGCATCGGGCGACAGCGGCTGCCCGATGCATCGCGCAAGCGTTTCGCGATAGCGATCGAACGTCGATTTCAGCGGCTGCCGTACCTTGTACCGGCGACGGGTGAGCCGGCGTTTGGCCGCCCGTCCTTTCCGAATGACGCGCACCCGCCGACCCGATAGCCGCAGCAGTCCCCGCAGGATCTGCGTCCGCAACACATCGTGAATGTCTGCGACAACGTCGGGCTGCTGTGCCCGGATCATACGACACAGCCGCCATATCCCACGCAGCCCGCGATAGTCCGTCTTCTCGTCTATTCCGATAAATCGCAGGTTGGGCAGGCCGGTAAACAGCGGCTGCATAAACGGCTGCGAGACCATCGTGAAAACCGTGTCGGGAAACTGCACCGCCACCTGCCGTACAACCGCCGCTGCCATCGCAATATCGCCGATGGCCGAAAGACGGATGATGAGGATGTGGGACATGCCGAATGGTTGATTTGCTTAACTATTCTCTGCGCTTCTTATTCGCTTGTCGCCATTCCTAATTCCACAGCTGTTTTCACCTGCGTATCACGGCGGAGCATAGCGCGGATACGCCCGGAGGTATAGTAGTAGCGGGCGCAGATTTCCTCTTCGAGCAGGGGTTGGAGTTCAGGGCGGTAACGCCGCAGTTTGTCGCGCTTGTCGGTATTGATTTTGGCTTGCAGCGCCGTCAGTTCATCTTTCGTATCGTCGTATAACTGTTCATACCGGAGGGTCTCTATCAGTTTTTCAAATTGCAGCTCGGACGCGGTACGCCCGTCGAACTGCCGGCCGACGGCATATTCAATAAAATCTTCATAATCGTCGTCGGTCAGATGAAAATCTTCCGGCGCGGCGATGGCGGGATGCGTGGCAAAATAGCGGACGGAATAATTCCACGGGATGTCGCGCGCCACTAATTCGTAGGTCGTGCGGGCATACGTCGGCGGTTCGGCTGTGATGTCGGGCGTGATGCCGCCGCCGTCGTAGACCGTCCGACCGTTTTTCGTTTGGAATGCTCTACGGAGGGAATCGGGGATATTGCCCGCGCTGCCGTCCTCGTTGCGATGGCTGTAGTCGATGATTTGGATGCAACGCCCCGATGGAATGTAATATTTAGCCGACGTTACTTTTAACTGCGTATTATAACCTAATTTGCGCACCGCCTGTACCAGCCCTTTGCCGAAGGTGCGCGTGCCGACGATCACCGCGCGGTCTAAATCCTGCAATGCCCCCGCCAGAATTTCCGCCGCCGACGCCGATGCATTATTCACCAGCACCACAATCGGAATTTGCGTGTCCAGCGGCGCTTCCTGCGTCCGGTACGTGGCCTCAAACAGTTTGATACGCCCGCGAGCCGTAACGACTTCCGTCCCGCGCGGCACGAACAGCCCGACCATATTGACTGCCTCTTCGAGCAGCCCGCCGCCGTTGGAGCGAACGTCAATAATCAGACGCCGCAACCGACCGGTTTTTTGGAGCGACAGGAAAGCGTTTTTAAAATCACGACTTCCGTCCTTCGTAAATGCCGTAACGCGGATGTAGCCTGTGCTGTCGGCCACGAGACCGGCAAAGGCGATGTCGGAAAGATGTACACGTTCGCGGACGACCGACAACGACAGCGTATCACCGCCGCGCAACTTCACGACCTTCAGCGCGACCGGCGTCCCGGCGATTCCCCGAAGAGTTTTACTGGCTTTATCCACCGGCATGTCGCGGGCGTTTTGTCCGTCGATTTCTACCAGCAGGTCGCCGGCCACCAATCCGGCGCGGTCGGCAGGAAAGCCTTCGTACTGTTCGGATATTTCGATGCCGCCCGACGCTTTTCTAATCAACGCCCCGACACCGCCATACTGACCGGTGGTTACAATATCAAAATCGCCCGACACCTCTTCGGGAATATACACCGTATAGGGGTCGAGGCTTTCGAGCATAGCCTCAATACCGATTTCCACCAGCCGGTCGATCTTTACGGAATCGACATAGAACAGCGACAGTTCGCGCACCATAGAATGAAAAATATCCAGACTTTGAGCGGTCTTAAAGTCGTCCGACTGTGCCGGCGCCGCCACCGGCCACGCAGCTACCCATGCGGTCACTACGATAAGAAGTTTTTGAAACAATTGCATCGCAATAAAATTTGATTTAAGGCGCAAAGATACGGTTTTTTTGGGGAGTTAAAGGAGTTTGGAGAGTTCAAGAAGTTAAAGTAGTCATGCGGAGGCAACCCCTCCCACATCCCCGTACCAATCAACGAACCCAAAAAGAACGTCCCTAACTGAATTGAAGAACTCTCCAACTGAATTGAAGAGCGCAATAATTGAATTGAAGAGCGCAATAACTGAGTTGAAGAGCGCAATAATTGAGTTGAAGAGCTCTCCAACTGAGTTGAAGAGCGCAATAATTGAGTTGTTGGGAGCAACAATTGAGTTGATGGGAGCAACAATTGAGTTGATGGGAGCAACAATTGAGTTGATGGGAGCAACAATTGAGTTGATGGGCCCAACAATTGAGTTGTTGGGAGCAACAATTGAGTTGACGAGCCCAACAATTGAGTTGTTGGGAGCAACAATTGAGTTGTTGGGCCCAACAGTTACATTGTAAGCATATGCAAAAACTGCTACGTCGGCAGTCAATGGCCGTCTTTCTCCTCCATTTTCTGGTAGGCCCGTCGGTATTGCAGGG
>JAIRKX010000087.1 GCA_031259805.1 Prevotellaceae bacterium
CAGGCGGTAGTGTATGTAACGCCGGAAAATGAAACCCAACCGCATGTAGTGGCTATCACTTCCGCTTCCTCTTACCGGGTGAGCGAGAAAGGAGCGTATGTTGTTACGGCGGTGAATAAAGACAATACCGAAAGCCCCGTATCTGCTTCGGTTACGTATAAATAATGAATGAATAGTATTAATAAATGAATATTTTAAACGTAGTGATACAAAAACCGGACGGATTTCCGGCTGAAACTATCGGAATGAGGAGTGACTTTTGAATATTTCAAGCTGAAACTATCGGAATCCGGAGCAGACTACGAAAATTTTCATTGAAACAGAACAGAAAAAAATATAAATATAAACCAAAAACCATTTAAAGTATGAAAAGAACAATTTTATCTCTCTTAATTATTCTGCTGGGGACAACCATATACGCCCAGCGAATAGAAGTGCGGTCGGTAGAACGTCTGAAAGGGACGGAAGCAGGCGGTTTTTACCATCCTGTGTTCGCTCCGCAAGGCGAATGGATACTGACCTCGTCCGAGAACTACGCCGGACTGAAACAAATTTCATTGCAAACGAATGAAATAACCACCCTGACGCAAGAGCAGGGCGCAGGTTATGACGTGCGCATTAGCGCCGACGAATCGGCTATCCTTTACAAGAAAACGGAATTTCAGAAAAACCGGCGATTCACCTCGCTGTATCTCTATTCTATGGTCGACAAAAAAGCGGTGAAGGTAGAAAATGCCACGCACGAAAAAATAAGCCCTGCGCTGGCAGGAAGTAAACCGATATACGTGAAAGGCGAACGGTTGGTGAAAAATAATATTACGCCTGCCGACGTAACGCCTTTTATCAATATCGAAGATCAGAAGATGGCGCTGTACAGCGGCGACCGGAAGACCATCCTCACGCCGAACGGCGACGATGCAAGCTACTTTTGGGCAAGCGTATCGCCCGACCGGAAACATATTGTATATACTACCGCTCGCGGCGGTACGTTTGTGTGCAATATCGACGGCTCAAAGCCGGTGTCGCTGGGCAAACTGAATGCCCCAACATGGCTGAACAACCGGTGGATCGTGGGCATGAACGATAAAGACAATGGCGACGTTATTATTTCATCGGAGATTATAGCGGCGACCATTGACGGGAAAACCAGGCAAACGCTGGCTACCCCGCAAGTGAAAATCGCCCTCTATCCGGCTGCTTCCCCCGACGGGAAACGAATTGCCTTCAACTCCAATGAAGGAGAAGTTTATGTGATGGATATTACTGTTAAATAACCGGAGGAACAATTATTATGAAAAAATTGATACTTACTTTGTGGGCTTGCATTATTAGCCTCACGCTTTTTTCCACCGACTTAACCGGATTGAAAATATATATCAACCCGGGACACGGCGGCTACGACCCAAACGATCGCAGTGTCTGGACAATTCCCGTACCCGAAGAATGGAGCAATCCCGACGGCTACTGGGAGTCGAAATCCAATTTAGTGAAAGGACTTGCCCTGCGCGATATGTTGCAAGCCGCAGGCGCAACCGTAATTATGTCGCGCACGACCAATAACAGCGGCATAAGAGATTGCGATTATTATCCATCGCCATGTCCGGCGGATGTAAACAACGGCGACGACCGCAACCTCTCGGCTATAGCCGAAGAAGCCAACGCCAACAATGTGGACGCTTTCCTGTCCATTCACAGCAATGCACTAAATGCTACAACCAATTATTTGTTGCTGTTGTATCATGGCTATGATGGCAGCCCGACGGTAGCCGCCAGTTTGCCGATGGCGCAGGCGGCGGGTCCCATTCAAATTACCAATCAATTGACCGTATGGACGAGCGCCAACCCTATATTGAGAGGCGATTTCACGTTTTACAACGACAACGTAGGACTGGGCGTGCTGCGTCCGCTGACGGTGCCCGGCTTCCTGTCGGAAGGATCGTTCCACGACTATGCGCCGGAAACGCACCGCTTGTGCAACGACGACTATTGCAAGCTGGAAGCTTACGGTTTCTACCGGTTTTACCATACCTATGTTCAGCGCGACATGCCGAATACCGGCGTGATTGCCGGCTTTGTAAAGAGCGAAAACGAACGGGTAACCTCGCTCAACCAACCCAAGTTTAAATATGTAGCCGGCAGTCATGACCAGTACCTGCCGTTGAACGGCGCGACGGTGAAACTCCTTGACGCATCCGGAAACACAGAACTGGGAACATATACTACCGACAACTGGTACAATGGTATCTTTGCATTCTACGACTTAGCGCCCGGTTTTTATAAAATAACCGTTACGCCGGCAGGCAGCGACTACGACCCGGCTACGGCGGACGTAGTTGTAGAAGCCGGCAAACCCGCGTATGCAAAGATATTTGTCAATAATAAAAACCTGTCGCCCGACGGAACGGCTTACGTAGATTATCCCGACCCTGTACAGGATCCGGGCATCACGGCGGTAAACCGATATGACTTTACAGAAGTATTGGGCAGTCAAAATCCTGACTGGTTACAGGGCACAGCAATTAAACGGGCGCTGTTTCGCAACGAAAAACTCTACATACTCACCACCGAGCCTAAAATTCTCGTGGTGGATGCTGCGGCAGGCACGCTGACAAAAGAGCTCAACCTGACAGGCATCACAGGCGGCGACCCGATAATAAGCGACATTGCTTTCACGGCGGATGATTACCTTGTTGCCTGCAATAAAGAAACGATTGATTTGCCGGAAAACAATAGCAGGTATTTCAAAGTCTATACATGGGATGATGACGATGCCGCCCCAACGTTGCTCTTCCAGACGCAAAAACAAGGCAACTGGGGTAGCGGTATTGTCGGTGAAACTTTTGCCGTAAGCGGTCGCCGCGCAGAGTGCAAAGTCTATGTGCCGGCGGTTAACGCTGACGCCAACAAGCAAATTCGCATTGTCGGGCTGGAATTTACTGGCAGCGGAGAACCGGCTTCAAAATATATGATGGATGCTACCAACTATACGGAAGCGCTCTGGGGCGAACATTATACATTCACCATTTCCCGCACGGGAAACGGCGATTATTTCTATGTAGATAGCCCTATATTGCTGCCTACCGAATACCAATTCGACTGGACAAAACCCGACAGAGATCCGCTGGCGAACAAAACGACGTTTGCCGAAACATCGAACTATGATCTTGGCGTAACGCCGAGCGGACTGGCCATCTTCCGCTATGCGCAGCACACTTATATGGCGTCGCCGGCGTCCAATGCCGACGCTTCGCAAGTGGGCGTCGTCCTGTTCGACATCACTGAGGGCATAGATAAGGCAGTAAAAGTATCAACGAAATATCCCGAGAACGGATTGGGAACGACAGCGGCCGTTTACATGGTTGCCGCCGCCAAAGTATCCGGCATGGATATTGATTTAATAATACTGGCGCAGGGGCAGGGCTTTGCGCGCTACAG
>JAIRKX010000200.1 GCA_031259805.1 Prevotellaceae bacterium
ACTACTGAAACAGCGGTTGAGCATCGAGCCGGTGTACTACAACAAACGCACCACCGATATTATCGTGTCGCTGGCTTCGCGCACGGGCGCGCGCAATTCGCTGGAAAACCTTGGTGAAATTACGAACAAGGGTTTTGAACTGTCGGCTACGTGGAGCGACAGGCTCGCCAACGGCGATTTCACCTATTCCGTAGGCGCCAACCTGACCACGATTAAAAACAACGTGGAATCATTAGGGCGCGACGCCGCCGATGCGAAATACGAGAACGATAGCCGCTCGCGTACCCTCGCCGGTTACCCGATCGCGCATTTCTACGGCTACGAGGTAATCGGCGTGTACCAAAACGAAGAAGATATTTACCAGTCTCCGCCCAATGCCGTAGCGCCTGTGAAACCCGGCGACTTGAAATTCCGCGACGTGGACGGCGATGGCAAAATTACCGACAAAGACCGCACAATGATTGGCAATCCCACGCCCGACTGTATCTATGGTTTCAATATCAATGTAGGATATAAAGGGCTGGATTTGGGCATCGACCTGATGGGCGTGTACGGCAACGAAATTTACCGCAACTGGGGCGTTTCGACGTATGCACAGTTGAACTATCAGGAACGGCAGCTCGACCGCTGGCACGGCGAAGGGACATCCAACTTTGAACCTATTCTTGACCCGACAAGGGCTATTAACAATCAGGCTTCTTCCTATTTTATTGAAGACGGCAGCTACTTCCGCATCCGCAACATTCAACTGGGCTACACGTTCAGCCCGACGCTGCTGAGCAAGATTTACCTGAAATCGCTGCGCATTTTCGCCAATGTACAGAACTTGAAAACCTGGCATAAAAATTCGGGTTATACGCCCGAAGTAGGCGGTAGCGCGTTGTCGTTCGGTATGGACTCCAGCGGCTATCCCATGCCTGCGATTTATACGTTAGGCATCAATCTTTCGTTTTAACCATCCATTTTAATTTTTACGATTATGAAAAAAAATATACTCACAATCATCCGTTTTTGTGCAATGGCGGGCTTACTGCTGTTGCCCGTCGCCTGCGACGACCTGTTAGACCAGCAACCGCAAGGCCAGTGGACAGCCGAAGACAATAAAGGCGGCTCGTTTGCCACCGAAATATTCTCTATGTACTCCAAAGTACGTGGGTTTAATGTAACGACGGGAAATGTGGCGCTGGCCATCCACAATTTCCGCTGCGAAGATATTGAAAAAGGCAGTACGGCTTCCGATGGCGCAGCTTGGGCTACCCAATTCGATAATTTTAACTACTCGCCTTCGATGGAAGGAATCAGCGCCTACTGGACGAATAATTATGCGATAGCGCATATCGCCAATAAGGTGCTTGCCGACATCGAAAGCGCGGAAACGCAAGGCCTGCAGCTTACCGAAGGCGACTTTATCAATAAAGCCGAAGCGCTTTTCTTCCGCGCCTTTGTTTATTTCAACTTGGTGCGGGCGTTCGGCGAAGTGCCGTTGATTGATTTCCCGATTACCGACGCCGCCGAAGCGAATGTGCCGAAATCAACGGTCGATAAAATATATGAATTAATCGACGCCGATTTGCGGGAAGCAGCCACGTTGCCCATTCCACGCACGTGGGGCAGCCAGTATCCCGGACGCCTGACGTGGGGCGCCGTGAAATCGCTGCACGCTAAGACCTATCTGCAACGCAATAACTTTGGGAGCGTGCTGTCGCTGGCTACCGAAGTCATCGGCTCCCGGCAATACAACCTCAGCACGCCGTTCAATAAAGTATTCCGCGAAGAAGGCGAGAACTGCAGCGAGTCGGTTTGGGAACTGCAATGCACATCGACCCCCGAACTGCCCGGCTCGAACGATATAGGCAGCCAGTATGCGGCAGTACAGGGATGCCGCGGCGCAGGCGACTGGAACTTCGGATGGGGCTGGCACTGCCCCACCCAACAGTTGGCTGACGCCTTTGAAACCGGCGACCCGCGCAAGGATGAAACATTGCTCTATTTCTACAAAACAGGCGAAGACCCCGCCACCTGCCCCGCAAATACGCCCTGGGGCGAAAAACCGGTGGCAAACGCCGACGTCATCAATAAATACTATAACAAAAAAGCCTACGGAGACCCTGCTTTACGAGCTATATACACGAAAGGCTGCTACTGGATAAACATCCGCATGATCCGCTACTCCGACGTGCTGCTGATGGCTGCCGAAGCCGCCAATGAACAGGGCGCCACCGCCGACGCCCTCGACTACCTCGAACAGGTACGCGCCCGCGCCCGCGCCGGCAACGACGCCCTGCTGCCCAAAGTAACCACCACCGACAAAGCCCTCCTGCGCGCCGCCATCAAACACGAACGCCGCGTCGAGCTGGCGATGGAATGGGATCGTTTCTACGACCTCGTCCGCTGGGGCGATGCGCCGGCAATACTCGGCAGCATGGGCTATCAAGCCAAACACCAGTACCTGCCGCTGCCGCAAACCGAAATCGACAAATCGAACGGCGTATTAATTCAAAATCCTAACTATTAAAAATTAACTGTGATGAAAAAAATATACATTGTACTTTTAACCATTGCCGCGCTATTCACGGCTGTGTCCTGTTTTCAGGATTTAGGGCAAGACCCGCCGTTTAACTATCCCGACGGCAACGACGGCCCCGACAACTTAGGCCCGCGGGGGGAAGTGTTCTACCTGCCCTTTGAAACCGACGCTTTTGCCGAAACCATCAGCAAAACGGAAGCTACCAAAACCGGCACGCCGGCCATAGTCGCCGGAAAAGTCGGGCAAGCCTACAAAGGCGCTGCCGACGCCTACCTGTCCTTCAACCTCGCCGAATTTGCCACGCCTGTCTCCGACGGCAAACAGTTCAGCGCCTCGTTCTGGTACAAGCGCGGCGCGGCTGAACGCGCAGGCATCATCTCCTGCGGCATCGCCACCGGCGACCAGAAAAAAGGCTTTGTGCTGTTCCGCGAAGGCAACACCAACTTCCAGCTCCTCGCCGGCAACGGCACAGCCGGCACATGGGGCGGCGCGGTGGCCATTACCGAAGCGACCACTACCGATTGGGTGCATTTTGCGTTTACGATTGACGAAACCGCGATGAAACTCTATTGCAACGGCGTCCTAAAGAAAGAAACCGCATTCCCCGGACCCATTGGCTGGACGGGCTGCTCGGCTATTTCCATCGGCTCGGGCGAGCCTACTTTCGGCGGCTGGAACCATAAGGGCGAAGACGCGCAAATCGACGAGCTGCGCTTCTACAACAAGACGCTCTCCGAAGCCGACGTCAATCAGCTGTACGCAAATCCGTAATCATAACTGAAAACAACCTTGGCGAAAGCTAAGGTTGTTTTTATTATTAAAATAAATGACCATCGTATTGCATTTCTAATAAAAAAAAAGTATCTTTGCGGCACAAACTAAAGCGGTATACGGACAGTTAAAATAAAAAAAACATTGGCAAATACCATGAAATCAAACGAAAAACAGGGAAGCGCCACGGTGCATTCCATAAAAATAAACGGAAAACAGGAAATCGCCACGGCGAGCACCATAAAACCAAACGGAAAACAGGAAATCGCCACGGCGAGCACCATAAAACCAAACGGAAAACAGGAAATCGCCACGGCGATTTCCATAAAACCAAACGGAAAATAGGAAATCGCCACGGCGATTTCCATAAAACCAAACGGAAAACAGGAAATCGCCGCGGCGAGCACCATAAAACCAAAAAAAAGGAAGACACACACCCTGTCGCAAACAAAAAAAAAGAAATAAACACAACTATTTACATTATTAAAAAATGATTGTATGAAAAAATTTATTACCCTCAAAGTATCGAACCTGCGATTAGACGACATCGGCGGATTAATATCGGAAACCGTTACTCTTGTCACCCCGCAAACCAGCGTAATAGGCGTTGTCGCCGCCGCGAAACTCCAAATCCTTACTACGTCGAACATCCTGTTCCACGAGTATATGAATAAACAGTTCGCCAGCCTGTTGACCCCGCAAATAAAAGAAAAAGACCGGGTGCGCGACGCGCTGTTTGCCGAAATCAAACGGACGTCTAAAGCCGGCAAGAAAAGCAGCCTGCCCGCCGTCGCCGCCGCCGGCAACCGGATGGTCAACTTCCTCGAACCCTTCTGGAACATCGGCAAAGAACCGATACCGAGCCAGACCGACCAAATCGACCTCCTCGCCCTACGCTACAACGCCGACACCTCCCTCGCAACAGACGCCGCTACATTAGGGCTTACCACGCAGATACAAGCGCTCTTTAGCGCCAATACCGAAATGTACAACCTCTACAAACAACGCGCCGACGAAATGACCGGCATCGAAGGACCGTCGGCAACCAGTATCAAAAACGAAGTGGTGAAAGATTACGACGAATTTTGCGTGTCGATAGAAACCGTCCTTTCGGTGTTGCCCACGGAAGCGCTGGAAAAGGTGTTTGACGAGATGAACGGCTTCCGCCGCAAATACATCTCACACCTGCCCATACCGCTCGACACAACGCACACGTCGGTCGCACCCATCCCCGAACAAGTATACAACGGCAAACACCTTACCCCCCTGCCCCGCGTATTCTATCAAGCCGACGACAGACTGCGCGAGCTGATCTTCACCCAAGACTTCGACGTTACCTACCGCAACAACGTCAAAGTAGGCGAAGCCCAACTCTTTGTACACGGCAAAGGGAAATACACCGGACGCTACATTACCACATTCCACATCGTCGAAAGTTAAGAACGGCGCGTTATCGCCGCCGGCTTTAGCAGACGGAGCGGAGGGAGCGGCAGTTCCTAATCCGTAATTTCTAATTTATAATTAAAAAAAAGCATGAAATTAAACATTATCATACTTTCCGGACTGCTATGTGCAGCCGCCTGCAAGTCCACGCCGGCGCCGCCGGCCACAGATTTCCGGTTGACAGACATCCGCATCGGCGCGCAGCGCAATGCAGAAAGCTACGCCGGCGTGTCGCCGAAAGATACCGTTGAATTGACCTTCTCGGCGATGGTGTCCACCGGAAGCATCGCCAAAAATATTATCCTCCGGCAGGCGGACGCAGTCATCCTCATCACGATAAATCATGACGATAACCCTGTGCTGCGCATTCCCCTCGCGGGTTTACAGGCATACACGCACTATGAACTGACGATTAATTCCGGATTAAAATCGGACGCGGGGGCGGCTATTTTTACGGGAAAAGTATTTAGCATCACTACGGGAATAGACCTCTCCGACAAGTTTGAACGGATACCCGACGAAGCTTTGCTGGATTTGGTACAACGCCAGACATTCCGCTATTTTTGGGACTTCGGGCATCCCGCGTCGGGCATGACGCGCGACCGCACCACAGCAAGCAACACGGTAACCACCAGCGGCACGGGCTTTGGCGTCATGGCAATACTGGTAGCTGCCGAACGCCGCTTTATTTCCCGCGCCGACGCGCTAACCCGCATACAGAAAATAGTAACGTTCCTCGACCAAAAGTGCAGCAAATACCA
>JAIRKX010000070.1 GCA_031259805.1 Prevotellaceae bacterium
CAGGATTCTCACTATGGTGAGAACCGTTTTTCCTAATGGAAACAGGATTCTCACTATGGTGAGAACCGTTTTTCCTAACGGAAACAGGATTCTCACCATGATGATAAGCGTATTTTCAAATGAAAACAGGATATATACTAAAATATGCAATATAAAATAAAATATAAACTCGTTTCGGCCGAAAGGTCGGAATACAAAATAAAATAATATGGCAAAATTTATTACACTCAAAGCACAAAACTTACGCTTGAACGACCTGGGCGGCTTAGTATCCGAAACTATTAATCTATCGACCCCGCAAATAGCTATAATCGGCGTCGTGGCCGCTGCTAAATTGCAAAGTCTGACGACTCTTAACACCACCTTCCATGCGCTGATGAACAAACAGTTTGCCAGCCTGCTCACCCCGCCAATACAGGAATGCGACCGAAAGTGCGGCAGTTTGTTTATCGAAATCAAGCGCACTTCAAAAGCCGGTCGGAAAAGCAGCCTGCCCGCCGTCGCTGCCGCCGGAAACAGGATGATCAACTTCCTCGAGCCGTTCTGGACGCTCAACAAAGAACCTCTGCTGAGCCAGACCGACCAAATCAACCTCCTCAAAGAACGCTACAGCGCCACCACCTCCCTCGAGGCGGACGCCACTACATTGGGAATCAAGACGCAAATAGAATCCCTGTTTACCGTCAACGAAGAACTCGCCGGCCTCTACAGCGAGCGCGCAAGCCAACTGGCGCCCCTCGAAGGTCCGTCGGCAAGCAGCATCAAAAACAAAGTGGTCAAAGCCTACAACGACTATTGCATGGCCATCGAAGCCATCCTCTCGGTGCTGTCCACCGAGTCTCTCCAACAACTGTTTGACGAAATGAACGGCATCCGCCGCAAATACATCTCGCGCCTGCCCAAGCCGCTCAACGGACGGCATACCTCCACCGCGCCCATCGCCGACCAGCCGTACACCGGTCGACACCTCACCCCGCTGCCGCGCGTATTCTACCAAACCGAAAGCGCGCTACACGAACTGGTATTCGCCCAGGACTTCGACGTCACCTACCGTAACAACGTAGAAGTCGGCGAAGCCAAACTGTTCATCCACGGCAAAGGCAAATATACCGGCGCGTATAGCACCACGTTTCATATCGTGCGGGCGGAATAAACCGGGGCGACGCAGGCGAGATCTGCGCAAGCTCTCCCCCGCTGGCGGAGATGGACAACCGTCCGGCGGGCGCCTGCCACGCCGCGCATCCGCAAAAAATGCCTATCTTTGCCGGCATAACTAAATAAATTCACCACAATGAAAAAAATTCTCTACTTAACCTCCCTTTTATGCATATCCGTATCGCTGTTGCAGGCGCAGAACAACAAGATTTACCGCCTGTCGTCGCCCGATGGCCGGATAGCGGTTGCGGTCGCCGTCGGTCAAATGATTTCTTACACTGTCGTGCACGACGGCGATACGCTGCTGGCGCCCTCCGGCGTGTCGATGACGCTGGCCGACGGGTCGACGTTCGGCATCGCGCCGAAGGTGCAGCGCGCCAGCACCCGTAGCGTAAACGATGTCATTCCCGCAAGGGTCTATAAGAAAATCGCCGTGCCGGACGTCTATAATGAGCTTACGCTAAAATGCCGCGGCGACTATCAGCTGCTGTTTCGCGCCTACGACGACGGCGTGGCCTACCGCTTTGTATCTACTGCCGCGAAACCCTTTCAGGTCGCAGCCGAGCAAGCTGAGTTTAACTTCGCGGCAGACGTCCCCGCCTTCATTCCCTATGTGCGGAAAGGTACGGAAGGCCATTTCGAACGGCAATTCGGCACGTCGTTCGAGAACACCTACACCTACTCCCTGCTCTCTGCGTGGGATCGCTCGCGGTACGCCTTCCTGCCCCTGTTGGTCGATGCCGGTAAGGGGAAGAAAATCGGCATCACCGAAGCCGACCTGCTTAATTACCCGGGCATGTACCTCTATAACGACGCCGGCGGCCATGCGCTGAAAGGCGTATTTGCACCCCTCCCGAAAGAGGTCGAACAGGGCGGGCACAACCGGTTGCAGGGCATCGTCAAATCGCGCGAGAACGTGCTGGCAAAGTACGACCGGGGCGTTTCGTTCCCGTGGCGCATTCTCATCATCAGCGTCGCCGACCGCCAGCTGGCCGATAACGACATGGTCTACCGCCTCGCCTCGCCCACCGTCGCAATGGATTTCTCGTGGGTACGCCCCGGCAAGGTAGCGTGGGACTGGTGGGCTGACTGGAATATCTACGGCGTCGATTTCGTCGCCGGCATCAACAACGATACCTATAAATATTATATTGACTTTGCCGCCCGGTATGGCATCGAATACGTCATCCTCGACGAAGGATGGGCTGTCAACCGGCAGGCCGACCTGTTTCAGATAGTCCCCGCCATCGACCTGCCCGCCTTAGCCGCCTATGCCGCCGAACGCCGGGTCGGACTCATCCTGTGGGCAGGCTACCATGCCTTCAACCGCGACATGGAGCGCGTCTGCCGTACCTATGCCGAAATGGGCGTCAAAGGATTTAAAGTCGACTTTATGGATCGCGACGACCAGCTGATGGTCGACTTCCACCGCCGCGCCGCCGAAACAGCCGCCAAACATAAACTGCTGATCGACTTCCACGGCACCTATAAACCTACCGGCCTGCAACGCACCTACCCCAATGTCGTCAACTTTGAAGGCGTCCACGGACTGGAACAACTGAAATGGGGCAGCGAAGAAATCGATCAAGTAACCTACGACGTAACCATTCCGTTCATTCGCATGTTAGCCGGCCCGTTCGACTACACCCAGGGCGCCATGCGCAACGCCACACGAGCAAACTACCGCTCCGTAGGCACCGAACCCATGAGCCAGGGCACGCGCTGCCGCCAACTGGCCGAATATGTCGTCTTCGAATCACCCCTGACAATGCTTTGCGACAACCCGTCGAACTACGAACGGGAAGAAACCTGCACACGCTTCATCGCCACCGTCCCTACCGTATGGGACGAAACCGTAGCCCTCGACGGCGAAGTAGGACACTATGTAGCCATCGCCCGACGCAAAGGCAACCAATGGTACATCGGCGCCATGACCGACTGGACGCCCCGCACGCTGGAAATCCCCACCGCTTTCCTCCACGGCACGGACGGCGCTCAATATCGCGTAACCATCCTGCAAGACGGCCTCAACGCCCACCGACATGCCGCCGACTATAAACTCGTCGAAACAACCATCGCCAAAGGCGCCCCCCTGACGGCCAGCATGGCGCCGGGAGGCGGATGGACGGCAGTATTGACCCCGATAGAATAAATGAAACACATGAAACGCATACGCACACTCATCCTCCTGTCGGCCTTAAGCTGGCTGTGGACGACGCCCGCCAACGGGCAAATGAAATATTATAATGCCGACGACTTCCCCCTGTTCGGAAAAATAGCGGAACAGACCGAAACACGCTACGAACGACTGCCTGCCGCCCTGCGGAACGTAAGCCGCCCGCCGGTGTGGGAATTAGGCAAAAATACCGCCGGACTGTTTCTCCGATTCCGCACCAACAGCTCGACCATCGGCCTGAAGTGGACACTCTACGAAAACCGCATCATGAGCCACATGACCCCCACCGGCATCAAAGGCTTCGACCTCTACTGCTACGAACATGACGGATGGCGATTCGTCAACTCCGCACAACCCGCCGCCAATGCCATCGACAATACCACCCTCGTCATTGTCAACATGGACAACCGCGAAAAAGAAATGATGCTCTACTTCCCCCTATACGACGGCGTAACAGCCCTGCAAATCGGCATCGACTCGTCGGCCACCATCGCGCTGCCGGCGGTCGAGGCGCCGGTGCGCGAAAAGCCTGTAATATGCTACGGCACCAGCATCCTGCAGGGCGGCTGCGCATCGCGCCCCGGCATGGTACACACCAGCATCCTCTCACGCCGCTTCAATCGCGAATTTATTAACCTCGGATTTAGCGGCAATGGACAATTAGACTACGAAATTGCAGCGCTCATTGCCTCGCGCGAAGCGGCGCTAATCATCCTCGACTTCGTACCCAATGCCAGCGTGCAACAAATGCAGGAAAGAATGGAAAAATTCTACCGCATCATACGCGACAAACAACCGCTCACACCCATCCTGTTTATCGAAGACCCGCCCTTCCCTTCGGGAAAATACAACCGGGTACTGCAGCGCGAAATAGAAAACAAAAACACCACCGTGCGTGAAATCTGCGACCGCATCAAAGCCCAAGGCGATACCCTCATCGAATTTATTCCCCGCGGAGGCATAATAGGCTCCGACAACGAGGCTACGGTAGACGGCATCCACTTTACCGATTTAGGTTTTATGCGCTATGCCGATTATCTCGAACCGTACATAAAAAAATATGTGGCAAAATAATGGCGCGCCAGCAATAAACAGCATGACGCCACCCCCCACCCCGCCGCCCCGCGCCGCCTCAATCGACGCCCTGCGCGGCTATGCCATCCTGACGATGGTACTCTCCAGCGCCATCGCCTTCGGCATCCTGCCCGCATGGATGTACCATGCCCAAACACCCCCGCCCGGGCACGCCTTCGACCCGTCGATCTATGGCATCACGTGGGTCGATCTGGTCTTTCCGTTATTCCTCTTTGCGATGGGAGCGGCATTCCCGTTTTCGGCAGGACGAAAAATAGAAAACGGCGCCTCCCCATGGACACTGACCGCCGGCAGCCTGCTGAGAGGAGGACGACTGGCGTTCTTTGCCATCTTCATTCAGCACATGTACCCGCACGTCCTCAGTCAGCCACCGGACTGCCGCGCATGGCTGCTCTCGCTGGCGGCCTTTGCCACGCTTTTTCCCATCTTCCTGCGCATCCCGTGGAAATGGCCGAAATGGGCGCATCGAACCGTCGAACTGACGGGCTATGCCATAGCCATCACCCTCCTGCTCACGGTCGATTATGCCGGCGGACGGACATTCCGGCTTGAATTTAGCAACATCATCATATTAGTACTGGCGAATATGGCGGCGTTTGCGTCGATCGCCTACATCTGGACAGTGCGCAACCGCTGGGCGCGGCTGCTGACCTTACCCTTTATCATGGCTGTCATCCTCGGCGGCACGACCAATCCCGACTCGTGGAATGCGTGGCTGTACAATTACACGCCGGCGTCGTGGCTCTACTCGTTCCGTTTTTTGAAATACCTGTTTATTGTCTTGCCCGGCAGCATCGCCGGAGAATACATCCGGCAATGGCTGCAAACGCATCAACCGACCGCGTCGCCCCAGCGAAAACAGAAACGGGAACAGATAACAGCCGTCGGACTGCTGCTGCTATCGGCAGGAATAATTATCTGCAACCTCTACGGGCTGTTTACCCGCCAGCTGACGCTGAATCTCGCGGTGTCGACGGGCATCGTGGCCGCCGGTTACCTCCTGCTCCGTCAACGTCAACCGACCGCCGCCTGCACCGTTCTATGGAGAAAACTATGGACTTTCGGGGCATGCCTGCTCCTGTTAGGATTATTTTTTGAAGCCTTCGAAGGCGGCATCCGCAAAGACCATTCGACATTCAGCTATTATTTTGTAACGTCGGGACTGGCGTGCATGGCGCTTATTGTCTTTTCCATACTTTGCGATTATTTCCAATGTCGCCGGAGCCTCTCTTTTCTGGTCATGTCCGGCCAAAACCCGATGATTGCCTACGTCTCCGCGTCGATGGTCGTCGTCCCGCTATTGAACCTCGCCCACCTGATGCCGTGGTTGGATTCCTGCGGTATCAACCCGTGGTTGGGCTGTCTCCGAGGCGTTGTCATCACCGCGCTGGTAACGGGGCTGACCATGTTTTTTACTCGAATAAAATGGTTCTGGAGAACGTAGACAGGTTAGTAGCCGAGGATTTTCAACATCGATTTATACGTTTGCTCCTTGCTGAAAAGTTTAGTAAAATAGTCGCCGGTTTCGTCGTCCACATCTATAATAATATGCTTGGGACCCGGCTGCAGGCAATGCTGCAACCCGCCGTACCCGCCGATAGACTCCTGATAGGCGCCGGTATGAAAGAATCCGATGTACTGCGGCGTATCATCCTGCGGGTCTAACTGCGGCAGGAAAATCGCATTGGCATGGGACTCGGCATTGTAATAATCCTGACTGTCGCAGGTAAGTCCTCCGAGAAACACACGGTGATATTCGCTGTTCCAGTTATTCACCGGAAGTAAAATAAAGCGTTGTTTGATAGCCCAAGTATCGGGCAAGGTCGTCATAAAAGAACTATCGATCATATACCAAAGCTCGCGGTCGTTTTGCTGTTTTTGTCCTAATATTTGATAAATAACCGCGCCGCTTTCCCCTACGGTAAAACTTCCGAATTCACTAAATATATTAGGTTCGGGAACTTTATTTTGCATACATATACTTTTAATTTGCGCAATAATTTCTTCCGCCATATACTCGTAATCGTATGTGAAACTCATCGAATTTTTAATCGGAAAACCTCCTCCGATATTCAACGAATCCAAATCGGGACATGTTTTTTTTAAGTTACAATACACGCTGACACATTTAGCCAGCTCGTTCCAGTAGTACGAATTATCGCGAATGCCGGTATTAATAAAAAAGTGCAGCATCTTTAACGAATACCGTTCGTCCTTCGCAATTTTGTCCTCGTAGAACGGAATGATGTCGCTGTAGCGGATACCCAAACGGGAGGTATAGAAATCGAATTTCGGTTCTTCTTCCGCCGCGATGCGAATGCCCAGCTTACACGGCTGCGTAACGTACCGGCTCAACACATCCAGCTCCGCCATATTGTCGAGGATAGGAATCGTATTGACCCACCCGTTATTTATCAACCCGGCGATATTTTCGATATAGAGTTCTTTCTTGAAGCCGTTACATATAATATAGCGTTCTTTGTCGACCAGCCCCTGTTCGTAGAGCGCGTCGATCAGATTCACGTCAAATGCCGACGATGTTTCGAGATGAATATCGTTCTTCAGGGCGCTTTCCATCACAAACGAGAAATGCGAACTCTTAGTACAATAGCAGTAATAGTAGTCCCCCTCATAATCGACTTTGGCCATTGCCACGTTAAACATTCTCTTTGCCCGTTGAATTTGCCGGCTTATTTTCGGCAGGAAACTAATCCGCAGAGGCGTCCCATACTGCTCAATAATTTCCATCAGCGGCACATTATTAAAGTACAGTTCGTTCTCAATCACTTTAAATTCTTCTTGAGGAAACTCAAAACTTTGCTCAATCAGATCGATGTATTTATTCTTCATATCAAAAATGTAAATGAATTACTTTATTTAAAAAATTACCATGTAACGATGTTAAATTAAAAACCGGCTGCAAAGGTAGTAAATGTTTTTGAGTGATGTATGATGGATGATGGATGATGGATGATGTGTAAGGCACTCCGTCGGGAGGCATCTCGACCTGCCGGTGCAGGCTTTTTCGATTCGCACCCTGCCGTCCGGTTGAATCCAACGAAAAAAACGCTTCATACGAAGCGTTTTTTGTAGCGGTGAGGGCGAGATTCGAACTCGCGGTACAGTTTCCCGTACGACAGTTTAGCAAACTGTTGGTTTCAGCCACTCACCCACCTCACCAGATGATTGCGGAAAACGGATGCAAAGGTAGTAAAATTTCCGGAAATGCAAACGTTGTCCCCCTGCCGGAAACAAAAAAAATCCATACCTTTGTTTCAGTAAACGCATAAACGCATAGCATGACATTTGAAATATCGGCAGAAGACCCTCGCTCGCAAGCTCGTTGCGGAACCATACATACCGCTCATGGAAAAATTAAAACGCCTGTTTTTATGCCGGTCGGCACGGTTGGCAGTGTGAAGGGCGTTTTGCACCGCGACCTGCGGGATGATGTCAACGCACAGATTATTTTGGGCAACACTTATCATCTATATCTGCGACCGGGGACAGCCATTTTGCAGCATGCCGGCGGACTGCATCGGTTTGTGTCATGGGAGCGGACGATCCTCACCGACAGTGGCGGTTATCAAGTGTTCTCGCTTGCCGGGAATCGAAAACTGACCCCCGAAGGCTGCGAATTTCGTTCGCATATCGATGGTTCTACGCATTTTTTTACTCCCGAAAAGGTGGTGGACATTCAGCGCATCATCGGGGCGGATATTATGATGGCGCTGGATGAATGTCCGCCCGGTACTGCCGATTATACCTACGCCAAACGTTCGCTACAACTGACCCGACAGTGGCTGGAGCGCGGCATCGAGCGGTTCAAACAAACCCAACCGCTGTATGACTATCCGCAGTCGTTTTTTCCGATTATTCAAGGGTGCGTATTTAAGGATTTGCGGCGGGAAGCGACCGAACACGCCGCTTCGTTCGATTGCGACGGGCTGGCTATCGGCGGTCTGTCGGTAGGCGAACCGGCCGAAGTCATGTACGAAATGCTGGACGCCGTTACGCCGCTGATGCCGCGAAACCGTCCGCGTTACCTGATGGGCGTAGGGACGCCGGTCAATATTCTGGAAGGCATCGCACGTGGCATCGACATGTTCGATTGCGTCATGCCTTCGCGCAACGGGCGCAACGGGATGCTGTTTACGTCGGAGGGCATCATCAATATTCGTAATAAAAAGTGGGCGGACGACATGTCGCCGATCGATGCCAACGGTGCGTCGTTTGTTGATGCGACATACTCCCGCGCCTATCTGCGCCATTTGTTTGTCTCGGGCGAGATGCTCGGGCCACAGATTGCCAGCTTGCATAATCTGGCATTCTACCTGTGGTTAGTCGAGCAAAGCGGCGAACATATTGCCTCCGGCGATTTTGTCCATTGGAAAAACAATTTGATTCCGAAATTGGAGCGTAAAGTGTGAGAGGACGCAGGGTTTCTGCCTCAGACACCCCGTTTCTTGTACCCTGCGCTTTTGCACCTGTACTTCTTACGCCTTACGCTTTACGGAAAATTCGTATCCTTCCATAATGGGGTTATGGAGGATTTTCCGGCATACTTCGTCGATTCGGTCGGCGGCTTGTTCTTTGGTGTCGGCTTCGATTTCGATAGTCAGGTGTTTTCCGACACGCACGTTGTCCATGTTGGTATAGCCATTGTTGCGGATGACGCCGGTAACGGCTTTGCCCTGCGGGTCTAACAGCGCCTGAAGCGGCATTACATTGATTTCTGCAAGAAATTTCATAGTATATTTTGTTTTGATGTTGTAATTTTCGACGAGTCGACCGGCGATGGCGCACACACGGCGTAAAGCAGGACAGACAGAAAGATATAGCTCACGATAACCGCTGCCACGGCAAACATCATGCCCTGCCGGGACAGCGCCGACGCGGTTACAATCACGACCACGATGCCTGCGAACACCAACCGTGACACATTGTCGCGCCAGCGTCCATTTGTAAACTTCAAGGCAAACATCGGCAGACCGCAAACTAACAGCGCCGACAACGCCGCACAAAGAATCAGTATGGCATACCACGAGTCCATCCATGCCGTCAGCCAATGGCCGTTTACCGAAAGGCTTGTCAGGGCGGCCACAAGCAGGGCGTTGGCGGGCGTCGGCAGGCCGATAAAACGATCGTGCTGTCGCGTGTCGATATTAAATTTTGCCAGCCTCAGGGCTGAAAAGATCGTTACTACAAACGGGGCAAACGTCAACAGTTCCCATCCGGCGGCGCTGAGGCTGCCGGAAATCGTTTCGTTCAGCAGTAACCGGAGTTTATAATGCAGCAGCGCGGCGGGTGCAAGGCCAAAGCTGACGACGTCGGCCAGCGAGTCTAATTGTTTTCCTAATTCGGAATATGCGCGAAGCAGGCGGGCGCTCAGGCCGTCGAAAAAATCGAAAACGGCGGCGGCAAACAGCGCATAAACGGCATAGTCGATCCAGCCGCGCAGCGCGAACACGGTGGCCACGCATCCGCAAAGCAAATTCAAAGAAGTAATGGTGTTGGGAACGACGCGCCGCAGTCGGGACGTCAACGCCGGCGGGGTATGCCGGCATGATTCGGAGGGCGCATCGGGTGCGCTTTCCGTTGTATGTGCATTTTTTCTACCTTTGTACATCGTAAAATTTAAAATTATGACAAAATTACTAAAAAAAGCGCACTTCGGGCATTCGCTTGTTTTTTTGTTGGCTTCGGCGGCGCTGTGGACGACGGCGGGGTGCGGGAGCGGCAGCCATTCGTCGGGCGCGGTAAAGCAATATATCTACAAAATCGAAAATCGTTACCCGCACGACGGGCAGGCCTATACCCAGGGGTTGTTCATTCATCGCGGGCGGTTGTACGAAAGCGCCGGCCAGTATGGTCAGTCGAGCCTTCGCAAGATTGATTTGCCGACAGGCGATGTCGTCGCCACCTATACGCTGCCTGCGTCGGTATTTGCCGAAGGCGCATGTGTATGGCACGATACCATTTATCAGCTTTCATGGCAGGAGCGCACCTGCTTTTTGTACGACACGACCCTCCGCCCTGTCGGCGAGTTCCATTACGACGGCGAGGGATGGGGACTTACGTCCGACGGCATTCACCTGATCATGAGCGACGGCTCGTCGATATTGAAATTCCTGAATCCCGCCGATTTCTCGGAACAGCGCTACGTGAATGTAACCTACGACGGCAAAGCCATCCCGTTATTGAACGAACTGGAATATATCGACGGCGAAATTTGGGCGAACGTCTATACCTATGATTATATCATTCGCATCAACCCTGACAACGGCAAAGTAACCGGCATAGTGTTTATGCAAAAACTGCTGCCGCCGGAACTGCGCACCGCCCGCACCGACGTACTCAACGGCATTGCCTACGACGATGCCACCAAAAAAATCTTCGTAACCGGCAAAAACTGGCCGAAGCTGTACGAAATCATCGCGCTGGAAATTAAAAACTAAAAATGGGGAATTATTGACCCTAATAAGGCCAAATTTGATTCTAAAAGCGTGGCGCGTCGCGCTCCGAGCGCCAAATTCCGCCTTCCGAGCGCGGCGTGTCGTGTTCCGAGTTCCCAAATTGACCCTAATAAGGCCAAATTTGATTCTAAAAGCGCGGCGCGTCGCGCTCCGAGCGTGAAACGCCGCGCTTTTAGCGACAAATTGGCCGCTGTGATGACAATTTGTCAGGCGCGGGGACATAAAAAACCGTACGGTTTGTGGTCGTACGGTTTTTCCTGATTCACAAAAAGCCGGATTAGCCCTGTTCGCCGCCGCCTCTTTTTGGTCGGTGGAAGCGTTTTTTCAACTCTTCATACACGGCCTTGGCGCCGGGCACATCCTGTGCCGCCAGCAGTTTTACATTGTTGTAAAACCCGAGGGATGTTTGATAGGCTTCGCTGCCGGAGAGCATCTCCGTGTCGCTGATTGATTCATACAACTGGAGCGCTGCATTACCTACTACCCGCAAGCCGGTCGCGTCCTGCATATCGACCTGAAACGTGGTCATGTCGATAAACGACGGGCGTAACGACGGATTGGCTTCCGCAAACTCGTACGACTTCTCGACAAAACTCAGGGTCTTGTCCCCCATCTTCGGGATGTCGTGCCGTTCGGTGGGGGTGAGAGGTAGTACATACGGTCGCAAAGCAGTCATTGCCGCGGCGATGTGGGTTCGTACTTCTGCCAATACGTCGGCAGGGATTGGAAGAACATGTCGATTGTTTTCCATGATGTTTATTTTTTAATTTTTAGTAAAGCCCCCACTATTTCCCGGGGGGACAAGGGTTTTATGTGATATTTATCAAAATCTCCATACGTTACTGCACCATACATCATTAATTGGCCGTATCCACCGTCCAGCCGTTGTTGATAGCGATGCTTGGGTCGCAGTCGCTTGTGCCGCTGCCAACACTACCGCTACGGGGGTTGTTGGCGATATAAATCGTTTTTGTACCGGGATTGCTGTGCAGCGTGCCGAACAGGGCGTTGAGCGCGGCGGCGGTAAACTGGTTGGTCTGCACGCGCAATTCCGTTAAGGCGGTATGGGCGCTCACGTCTAATGAGGTCAATTGATTATAGGAACAAATCAGGGTGCGTAGTTTGGTGTTCTGCGTTACGTTTAAGGTGCTAAATAGATTAGCGCCACAATTCAAGGTGGTTAGCTCGGTATTGTTCGTTACGTCCAATGAGGGCAACGAATTACCGTAACAATTCAAGGTGGTTAGCGCGGTATGGAGACTTATGTCTAATGTATCCAATGGATTATTGCCACAATTCAAGAAGGTTAGCTTAGTGTTTTGTGTAATGTTTAATGCGGTCAATAGATTATTGGCACAATACAAGGAGGTTAGCTTGGTGTTCTGCGTTACGTCTAAGTCGGCCAATGCATTCTGTTGACAATTCAAACTGGTTAGCGCGAGGTTAGCACTTACGTCTAATGTGCCCAACGGATTATCGTAACAATTCAAGGTGGTTAGCTTGGTGTTCTGCCTTACGTCTAATTCAGACAATGAATTTTCGTAACAGTCTAAACGGGTTAACGCGGTGTTTTTACTTACATCCAATGCGGCCAACGAATTACTGTAACAATGCAAGTTAGTTAGCGCAGTGTTCTGCGTTACGTCTAAGTCGGTCAATGAATTATTGCCACACTGCAAGGTGGTTAGTGCGGTGTTCTGCTCTACATCTAATGCGAGCAATGAATTATTATAACAACTCAAATAGGTTAGCGCGGTATTTTTCGTTACGTCCAATTCAGACAATGAATTATCTCTACAAATCAGGGTGATTAGCTCGGTGTTTTTCGTTACGTCCAATTCAGACAATGAATTTCTGTCACAAGCCAAGTCGGTCAGCGCGGCGCATTCGCTGACGTCCAATGTCGTCAATTGATTACTGTTACAGTCCAACCTTGTGATTGTGCGTGCCTGCCCTGTTACGGTGTAGGGCAGCGCGCCGCCTGCGAAGAAGTGTTTTCTCCAGTCGCCGCCGGAAGTGTAGGTGTCGCTTGTCCCGTCGCCCCAGTCACTGTACATCGTGCCGGTGAACTGGACAGCAATATAAATGCTGTCGGTGGCTAAAGAGGTCATGCGGAAGCGTTCGCCGGTAACGGTTACCGTGCCTTGCGTGGTGGTCGTGCCGCAGTTGCCGGTGGCGGTAACGGTGTAGGGGTGGGCGCCGATGACGGTCGAAGCGCCGGTGATGCTTACCTGCGGGTAGTTCCATGTGTAGGTCATGCCCTCGGGCAAGCCGGTAACAGTAACGGCCGCAACGTCATTCGTGGCGTCGGTCGTGCTGTTGGTGATGGCCGCTATCTGCTGCTCGATGGGCACGCTTTGGGTGGTGGTATTCTGCGGCGTTATCAACGCGAACGCCGGCGGGGGCGTGGCGCCGATGGTGATAGATGTGCTGTCTATGCAGCCGTGCTCGCTCATGACCTTTACCCAC